>CAMDKJ010000018.1 GCA_945900705.1 Bifidobacterium breve
CTCCCCGAACCGGTGCGCGATGCTCGTCCGGATAAGAAATTTGGCAATCCAGCATTCGATGTAGTGGTGCGCGGATACCGAATGGACGAAGTAGATCAAGTGATCGAGGAATTGCAGGCGCAGGTAGCGAAGCTGAGCGGCCGTTGAAAAGGTCGATGGATGCTCGGTACGCGGGTCGAAGTAACCAAAGGCGATGGCGCCAGTGTCGGCTCGGAGATTTCAGCATTTACCGGTCTGGGCCCGGCAGGCTTACTCGACACCATGACGATCACCCGCTGGGATGCCCCTTACCGGGTGGGCGCTCGCGATTCATCTGGAGCGAGGATCTAGACCTGCCCTTGGGCTGGCTCGGCCAACTGGGCTGGCCACTTGCCCGCCCTGCGTTCCTCAGTGGGGTCAGGCGCTCCCTGCTGGCCTTCGGGCGCCTAGTCGAGAGTGGGGTCCTGCCCCGCTAGGGCAACCCCAACAGGTCACCCCGGGGATAGACCAGCGATAATGTCCCAATGAGAAAGGGGTCTACATGGCCGCGATGAAGCCACGGACGGGTGATGGTCCCCTCGAGGTAACCAAGGAGGCGCGCAGTTATGTGATGCGCGTCCCACTCGAAGGCGGCGGTCGACTCGTCGTCGAACTCAAGGCCGACGAAGCCCGCGAACTAGGCGACAAACTATTGGCAGTTTTCGCCTAGGGAAACAGCCAAAGTTTCTTAATATCGAGGTGACATCCCACCGGGGTTGTCACCTCGATATTTTTATAAGTGGCGCTAGTCGCCCTCGCCGCGCAGTACGGCGGCCAGTAAGCCATCACCAATGGTCATCAAGGCCGGCACCCAATGCTCGTCATCACGAAGGACATGGGCCACATCACGTAGGGCGGCTGTTTCGGCATCGCGCTGACCGGGGTCGGCCACGGCGCCGTTGGATAGCACGTTATCAAAGGCCAAAATTCCACCAACACGTAGCAGGCGCCTGGCTTGTTGGAATATCGCCGGGTATTCAGCCTTATCACCATCGACGAAAACCAGGTCATAGGCCTGATCGGCAAGTCGGGGGAGCACTTCGAGGGCTCGGCCGGCGATCAACCGGGCGCGCACATGGTCATAGCCCAATTCGGTGAGGATCTCACGGGCCACCCGCTGGTTTTCGGCTTCGGTGTCGATCGAGGTCAAAATACCGTCGGATGTCATTCCCGACAGTAGGGCTGCCGCTGAGACACCTGTGCCGGTGCCGATCTCAACAACCGCCTGGGCACTTATTGCCGTCGCGAGCAGGCGCAGGACCGACGCGGTAGACTTTGTTATCGGCGTGCAGCCAAGTTCGACAGCTCTGCTACGGGCGGCACGAACGTGTTCGTCCTCAACTAGCCAATCTTCGACATATGCCCATGAGGCAGTATTGGGTGGTGTTGACATTTGACCCGTCGATTCGGGCTGGTTGCTGGTAATGGTGCACCTCCGCTGGCTTTGGATTGCCAGCAGCCTAGCCTTAGCCCAGATACGAGGAGTAGATGAGCATGAGCATTGACCCGATGACCCCGCCGGTACCCCCGGTCCAAGAGTCGTTCCAAGAGACGATCCAGCCAGTTTTGGCCCCGGATCCGACCCCGGATCCTGTGCCGTATGTCCGTGGACCGCGACGCGGCCTGGGATTCTTCTCGACCGTATTAGTTGCCGGTATCACCGCACTGGTTGTCGGTTTGGTTGCTGGTCTCAGCGGGTACTTAATAGGCCAGGCCGTCGACGACGGCACGGTCGTGACCGAATCTCGCGTTACGGCCGCGGTGGTGCCGTTGGTGCAGTCCGGTGGCGATACGTCACCGCGCTCCGACCAATCAATCGCCGGCATCGTGTCAGCGGTACTGCCGTCGGTTGTATCGATCGTCGTTGAAGGCGGAGGGGATTCCGGTAGTGGTTCAGGTTTTGTAATTCGTCCCGATGGTTACATTCTTACCAACAACCATGTTGTGAACCTCGCGGGCAAAGACGGCAAGATCACCGTGGTCTTAAATGACGGCACCGAAATAAAAGGCAAAGTTGTCGGTACCAACGAGGCCTATGACCTTGCGGTTATCAAAGTCAATGAGTCCGGCCTGCAGCCGATGGTCCTGGGCAACTCGGCCAATATTGCGGTTGGCGACTCCGCAATTGCTATTGGCGCACCGCTCGGCCTTGATGGCACAGTCACGTACGGCATCATCAGTGCAGTTGATCGCCCGGTTACCGCAGGTACGGAGGGCGATGTTTCGTATATCAATGCAATCCAGACTGACGCAGCCATCAACCCGGGTAACTCGGGCGGGCCACTGCTCGATGCGGCCGGCCGCGTCATCGGGGTCAACTCCGCGATCGCCACGCTGATAAGTGGCGGTGAAGGTGGCAGCATCGGCCTTGGGTTTGCAATCCCGGTGAACTCCGCCAAACGCATCGCCGAGGAGATTATTGCTACGGGCTCCGCGAGTACTCCAGTAATAGGTGTCACTTTGGATTTGAGTTACACCGATGACGGAGCCAAGGTTGGTGAGGTTAACCAAGGTGGACCATCAAATAACGCTGGCTTACTTAAGGGCGATATTATTATCAAACTCGGCGATCGGGTTATCAATGACTCCACCGAACTAGTGGTGGCAATACGTGAGTATGCCCCGGGTGACCCGGTGCTACTTAGTTTTACTCGGGGTGGGGTGACCCGAGAAGTAACTATCAAATTGGGCTCCGCCGAAGATAGTTAAGCGGGTACGCTGCAACCATGTTCGATATTGGCATTGGCGAGATCATGATTTTGGCCGTCCTGGGCCTGCTGATTTTCGGGCCGGAGCGGCTGCCTAAAGCCGCTGCTGACGCGGGCCGCCTGGCGCGCCAACTCCGGGAGATGGCATCGGGGGCGAAGAGAGATCTCGCTGACTCCGCTGGGCTAGACATGAGCGAGACGATGGATTCAGTGCGCAGCCTCGGTGATTTGCATCCGCGTAAATTAGTAGCCGGGCTATTCAATGACGACGAACCAGACGAAGTGAAGCCGACAAAAACTGCGAGCGAAACTGGGCAAGCGCCCCGACCAGTATTTGACCCCGACGCCACCTAGGCCTTTGCTGGAGTCAGGCTTAAGTTCATTCCGGCCAGGCCCCGAGGTTTCATTCCCAGGTTGCGGGCGATTTCACGCAGTGCCAGTGAGGCAGGTGCATCAGGTTGGCTGAGCACCAACGGCGAACCAGCGTCACCGCCTTCGCGCAGCGCCACATCGAACGGGATTTTGCCAAGTAGCGGTACTGGTTTGCCGAAAACTTCCGATAGTTGCTCCGCGACCAACGCGCCACCGCCCGTACCGAACAGGTCAAGTGGTTCGCCACAGTGCGGGCACGGGAAACCGCTCATGTTCTCGATAACCCCGGCAACTTTTTGCTTAGTTTGTTCGGCGAGGGTGCCGGCGCGTACCGCGACATCTGCGGCTGCAGGCTGCGGGGTGGTAACTACCACTATTTCAGCGTCAGGCAGTAACTGTGCGGTGGAGATGGCGATATCGCCGGTGCCCGGTGGCAGATCAAGGAGGAGAACATCTAGGTCTCCCCACCACACATCCGACAAGAACTGCTCTAAGGCGCGGTGCAACATGGGCCCGCGGAAAGCAACCGGCTGGGTCACCCCACCCGGCTTGAAAGCCAGCATAGAAATAAGGCGCACCCCAAAAGCCATCGGCGGCATGATCATGCCTTCGACCATATTTGGCTGTGCTGTAGTGCCGAGCATGCGCGGGATTGAATGGCCATACATGTCAGCGTCAACGAGTCCGACTGCCAGACCCATGTCGGCCATAGCGACGGCAAGATTCGCCGTGACCGATGACTTACCGACGCCGCCCTTCCCGGATGCAATTGCATAAACCCGAGTAAGTGATCCGGCTTGGGTGAATTGGATTTCACGGGCATCGTGACCACGTAGCAGTTTCTTTAGATCGGCGCGCTGCTCGTCGCCCATCACATCGAGTACCACATTGACGCCGGTTACACCGGGGATGGGCTTTACCGCATTTGTTACTCGCTCGGTGATGGTGTCGCGCATGGGGCAGCCCTTGATGGTCAACCACACAGTGACGGTGACGACGCCCTTCTTCGAACACTCGACGTCCTTGAGCATACCGATTTCGGTTATTGGGCGGTTGATCTCGGGATCTTTAACATCTGCAAGGGCAAGGTGAACTGCTGCTAGGTCAACGCTCATACTGACAGACTATCTAGGGTCCTCCGGCTGCGCATTTGCCTCATCGAGTTTCTCGGTTAAATCTGCTAGCAGGTCGCGAATTTCACCATGGACATAATCGCGAGTCGCGACTTCCCCGATTGCTAGGCGCAGTGCCGCAATCTCGCGGGCTAGGTAATCGCTATCAGCTAGTAATCGCTCGGTTCGGGCGCGATCTTCTTGATACTGCACGCGATCACGGTCGGCCTGTCGATATTGGGCGAGCAAGATCAATGGGGCTGCATATGAGGCTTGGAGCGACAGCAATAAAGTCAAGAAAATGAACGGGAAAGGGTCAATGCGCAACTCGACCGGTGCCAATGAGTTCCAGGCCACCCAGCCCACGACGACCGCTGTCATCCAGGCGATAAATGCCCATGACCCGATGCGCCTAGCTACGCGCTCGGAAAGTCGGCCAAAGAGCTCTGGATCATAGGAGTCCCGCAGGTGTAACCCACGCTCGAGCGGTTGATCCAAGCCTGACTGACGGCGCGGTGCTGAGTTAGCCAAGGTGATCACCGCCGTGAACTTCCTTCTCGCGCCAATCACCGGGCAGCATATGGTCGATAACGTCATCAACCGTTACTGCACCTAGGAGTCGGTTGTTTTCATCGACAACGGGTAGGGCGACCAAGTTGTAGGCCGCAAAAGTGCGCGCCACGTCGGCTAGATTCACATTCGGGCCAATAGGCACCAATTTGGTATCGACGATTGACGACACCATTGTTGCTGGTGACTCGCGCAGCAGCCGCTGGAAATGGCAGGCACCCAGGTACCTACCGGTTGGTGTTTCAGTGGGGGAGCGGGTCACGTAAACCTGTGAGGCAAGTGCCGGTGAAAGATCAGCATTGCGGATGTGGGCCAGGGCATCAGCAACCGTGGCATCGGCCGGCAGCACCACCGGCTCAGTCGTCATCATGCCGCCCGCGGAGAAATCGTCATAGGTCAAAAGGCGGCGAATATCCTCGGCTTCATCGGGCTCCATGCGCTCGAGTAGGTCTTCGGCTTGGGCTTTTGGTAGCTCAGAAATTAGGTCGGCGGCATCGTCTGGGTCCATTTCCTCCAGGACGTCTGCCGCGCGCTCGGCCTCAAGCATCTGCAAAATCTCAACCTGATCGTCTTCGGGTAATTCTTCTAAGACGTCAGCAAGTCGTTCATCGTCTAATTCGCGTGCGACTTCAAGTCGCCGTTTTGGAGTTAAGTCATGTAGCACCGCTGCGATATCGGCGGCGGGAAGTGTCTCAAGACTTGCCAGCAGCAGTTCTGCCGGTTGGTCAGTAATGGGTAGTGAGAGGCCGTGGATCTCTGGCCATTGAACTATGAAGCGTTCACCGCGTCGGCGAAATCCGTGCCCACCTTTTCGCACGAAAAGTTGTGACACTAACCAATCCTGTGCGCGGTTTTGCTCAACGGCCATGTCGAGTACTGAAACTTGCTCGCCGACGGCTATTAGTTCAACGGTTCGGTCGAGAATCTCGGCGGTGACGAGTGTTTCATTTGGCCGCTGTTCAAAGCGGCGCAGATTCACGGTACCGGTAACGATGATTTGCCCGGTATCAATATTGGTGACTTTGGTCATCGGGACGAAGATGCGCCGACGCGGCTGTACCTCAACGACCAAGCCGGTAAGTCTTGGTGGGTTATTGCCGCTACGGAGCACCACGATGGCATCGCGGACCTTGCCCAGTTGGTCGCCATTGGGGTCGAATACCCCAATACCGGCCAACCGGGCCAAGAAAACACGGGTCGCGGTGCTGGTTGTCACGACCGAAGGCTACCGTCGCTGGCGTGTCCACAGCCCCGCAGCCATCAACTAGCCTCGGCCGGCCCCCCGCGGTGGATCTAGCCTGGCTGGGCGTGGCCATCGTTTTTATCTCAACTTCGGGCCCGATCATCACGGTTATCGCTGCACCGGCGCTGGCAATTGCCTTTTGGCGCTGCTTCCTCGGTTCGGGGGCTACCGGGATTTGGGTCATGCTCCGCCAGCGCCAGGCCTTACGGCTACTGAGCCGGCGCGAAGCCAAACTCATGATCCTCTCGGGGCTTTTGCTCGGGGCACACTTTGCGGCGTGGATCCCATCGCTGCGGTTCACCACGGTCGCCTCGTCAACCGCGCTGGTGGCAACCCAGCCGATCTGGGCGGCGCTCTTGGCGCGATTGCGCGGCGTCCATATCCCCGGGCAGGCCTGGTTCGGCATCGTGGTTGCGCTAATTGGGATCTTGATCTTGACCGGAATCGACTTTACGGTCGACCCGACGCACTTAATTGGCGATGGACTGGCGTTACTCGGCGGCATGCTCGCCGCCGCCTATGTGACGGTGGCTGAGCAGGCCCGTCAGAGTGTCTCGACGTCGGTAACAACATTTGGGGTTTATGCGAGTGCCGGAGCACTGCTCGTGGTCATGTGCTTGGTGCTCAGGGTGCCGTTGGTGGGCTTTAGCCTGCGAGATTGGCTGCTGATCTTGGCCTTAACGGCCGGGGCGCAATTACTCGGCCATACCCTCATCAACAAAGTGCTATCGACTACTTCGGCGACGGTGGTCTCGCTGGCAATTCTCTTTGAAATGCCGGGCTCCACCTTGGTGGCAGCGGTGTGGCTGAGCCAGATCCCGCCACTTGGCATTATCCCGGCGGCGGCCTTGATGTTCGCGGGCCTAGTAATGGTGATTAGGTCTAGCCGTGTGAAAGAGGCCACAGAGAGCCCGCCAATCTAGTTTTCGGTTAGGCGCCGGCATGGAAGTGTCGATACGCTCACCTTGTCCTAAGGAGGACCAATGACTAGCCCAAGAGTGCTCCGTTCGCGTCGCTCGAATCTTGCGGTGCCCGGTAGTAGCCCCAAGATGCTCGATAAAGCGCGGGGCTTGGCTGCGGATCAGATCTTTATGGATATCGAGGACGCCGTCGCCCCGATCGCTAAACCAGAGGCGCGAAAGAACATTGTCGCTGCCCTAAATGAAGGCGGCTATGAGGGCAAAGTTCGCTCAGTGCGGGTCAATGACTGGACAACTCAGTGGACTTATCAAGACGTGGTCGAAGTTGTTGAAGGTGCCGGCCCGAACCTTGATTGCATAATGCTTCCCAAAGTTCAGACTGCTGATCAGGTAGTAGCCCTTGACCTACTGCTTACCCAAATTGAAAAGTCCAACGGCTTTGAAGTTGGCCGTATCGGGATCGAAGCGCAGATTGAGAACGCACTCGGCCTGATCAATGTCGATGCCATCGCGCAGGCGAGTCCACGGGTCGAAACCATCATCTTTGGCCCTGCGGATTTCATGGCGAGTATCAATATGAAGTCACTTGTGGTGGGTGAGCAGCCACCGGGTTATGACGTCGGTGATGCCTACCACTACATCCTGATGCGAATTCTGATGGCGGCAAGAGCCTTCGACAAGCAGGCGATTGATGGGCCTTATCTGCAAATTAAAGATGTTGACGGCTTCCGCCGGGTTGCTGGCCGGGCTGCGGCTCTGGGCTTCGACGGCAAGTGGGTCCTGCATCCGGGCCAGCTAGACCCCGCAAATGAGATTTTTTCACCGCGCCAAGATGACTATGACAAAGCCGAAATGATTCTTGACGCGTACGACTACTACACCTCGGCCGCTGGTGGCGCGAAAGGCGCGGCGATGCTGGGTGACGAAATGATCGATGAAGCTTCGCGCAAGATGGCCCTGGTTGTTTCAGCCAAGGGTCGCGCTGCTGGTATGGCGCGCACCCAGACTTTCACCCCACCGGAGTAGAGGATTCAAATGAAGAAGTTAGCTGAAACCGAAGGTCTCACTGAGATTCAGAGCGACATCATTTCCGCGATTCGGGATTTCGTTGACAAGGAAATCCTGCCTCATGCAACATATCTAGAGCATAATGATGAGTACCCGACCGATATTGTCAATGGGCTCAAAGAGCTTGGCGTCTTTGGGCTGATGATCCCTGAGGAGTACGGGGGTCTCGGTGAGTCCCTGCTCACTTACGCACTTGTTGTCGAGGAAATTGCCCGCGGATGGATGAGTGTCAGCGGCGTCATTAACACGCACTTCATCGTGGCTTACATGCTCATGCATCACGGTACCGAGCAGCAAAAGCAGTACTACTTACCACGCATGGCAACAGGTGAGGTGCGCGGCGCGTTCTCAATGAGTGAGCCAGGTTGTGGTTCTGACGTGGCCGCTATCACCAGCAAGGCGGTCAAGGACGGCGATGACTATGTACTCACCGGCCAGAAGATGTGGCTCACCAATGGGGGTTCATCAACATTGGTCGCGGTACTTGTGCGAAATGATGCCGATGTGGCAGCCGATGCCAGCGTCTACAAGAAGATGTCAACTTTCTTGATTGAAAAGCCGTCGGGGTTTGGTGAAGTAATTCCGGGGCTAACGATTCCTGGCAAGATCGAGAAAATGGGCTACAAAGGCGTTGACACCACCGAATTAATTATGGACGGCGTCCGTGTTTCGAAGGACAATCTGTTGGGCGGTGAGCCTGGTCGTGGGTTCTATCAAATGATGGACGGCGTCGAAGTGGGCCGCGTCAATGTTGCGGCCCGTGGCTGTGGGGTGGCGCTTCGTGCATTCGAACTTGGTATCGAGTACGCCCAGCAACGGGTAACTTTTGGTAAGCCCATAGTTGAGCATCAGGCGGTCTCCTTTCGACTCGCTGACATGGCGACCAAAGTCGAGGCAGCGCATCAGATGATGGTGATGGCAGCCCGCAAGAAGGACTCCGGAGAGCGCAATGATCTTGAGTCCGGCATGGCGAAGTACCTTGCCAGTGAATACTGCAAAGAAGTTGTTGAAGACTCCTTCCGGATCCATGGCGGTTACGGGTACTCGAAGGAATACGAAATCGAGCGCTTGTATCGCGAGGCCCCGATGTTGCTAATCGGTGAAGGCACCGCCGATATTCAACGCATGGTCATTGCCCGCCGCCTACTCGAGGAATACAAACTCCGAACGTGAGCATGACGCACGTGAGCATTTCGGACGCCAGCAGCGAGATCCCCTGTGTTGGCGCGGTCATTTTTGATGACGCAGGTAGGTTGCTCTTGATCAAAAGAGGCCAAGAGCCCGCACTCGGTCGTTGGTCCGTGCCGGGTGGGCGCGTGGAGCCAGGTGAAAGCCATGAAGTTGCAGTTATTCGCGAGGTACTTGAAGAGACCGGCCTCGACATTGCGGTGATTCGTGAAATCGGCACCGTGCGCCGTGAGGCACCCGGTGGTGGCACTTATGTCATTCACGATTTCTTGGGTGAATTAGTCGAAGCCAAAGCTCCCGTTGGCGGTGACGATGCGACTGACGCAGGGTTCTTTACGCTCGAGCAATTAAGTGAGCTGAATACCAGTGATGGGCTACTCGAAGCCCTAGTTGACTGGGGATTACTCCCGCCGCTCACGTTCGGGAGATATTAGCCCAAACGGTAGTTGATCCGGAGTTGACTTCGGTACCCCAAGTACTTGACAGCACGTTAACCAAATTTAGGCCCCGCCCGCCGACGGTGTCGCTGTTTATTGGCATGGGGGCCAACTTTGGCGCTGTTCCGCCCACCCGGTTCGAATTAGAAACTTCAATCCGCAGATGCTCTCGGTCGATCACGAATTTCAGTAACTGCGGTGGGCTTCCGTGCAAGATCGCGTTGGTGCAGAGCTCTGAGGTGACAGCTGCGGCGACTTCGGCGGTATCGGCGGTGTCGCTGGCATGACCGTATTCGGCAAGGGCGGATCGCACAAAATCGCGGCCGGCGGCGGCCGCGGTGGTATCCGCGGGGAGCGTCCAACTGTGTGTCACGGTCATGACATACCCGCATTTGATCGTAGTTAAACCTCGGTAGCGGGTTTCCCAGCACGGGTTCGCTGCCTGGGCCGCTGCGTTCGGTCTGCGTCCGGCTTAGCGGCGGCCGGCTTTTGTGCCCGGTGCTGGTCACTCTTGGGCTTATCACCCTTTGCCTTGTCACCCTTTGCATTATCTGGGTGATGGCTCTTTCCATGTGAGTGGCCACGGTCATCAAGCTTTGGCTTTTTCTTGCCGGTCTCGCCGAGGTCTTCGACCCCTTCCGCGGCCAGGCCCTCGCGCGTGCGTCCGGCTTTGGGGAGTTGGCCCGTGGTGCCGGGTGGGATACCTAGGCCGGTGTAGATGTGCTCACTTGATGAGTAGGTTTCGATTGGGTCCTTGAACGGCAGCTTCAGGGCGCGGTCGATCATCTGCCAGCGCGCGATGTCTTCCCAGTCGACCAAAGTCACAGCAACTCCGGACGCCCCGGCGCGGCCGGTGCGACCGATTCGGTGCAGGTAGGTCTTCTCGTCATCGGGGCATTCATAGTTGATGACGTGGGTCACGCCGTCAACGTCAATACCACGCGCTGCGACATCGGTGGCCACGAGAACATCGACCTTGCCATTACGAAACGCGCGAAGGGCCTGTTCACGTGCGCCCTGGCCTAGGTCACCATGCACGGTGCCGACGGCGAATCCGCGCTCGGTGAGGTCATCGCAGATTCGCTGGGCCTTGCGCTTAGTGCGCGTGAATATCATCACCAGGCCGCGTCCGTCGGCCTGCAAGATGCGGGCGAGGATTTCGATTTTGTCCATGGGATGCGCGCGCCAGACATGTTGTTCGATGGTGTCGACTAGGGCGCTATCGTCACCAGGCTCACTCGCGCGCAGGTGGATCGGCTGGGTCATGTAGCGGCGGGCGAGATTAACAATCTGGCCGGGCATGGTTGCGGAGAACAGCATTGTTTGCCGTTTCGCGGGGATTTCAGAGACTATGCGCTCGACGTCGGGTAAGAAACCCATGTCGAGCATTTCATCGGCTTCGTCAAGTACCAAGGTGCGAATCCCGGTGAGCATGAGATCGCGCCTGTTTACGAGGTCGATTAGCCGCCCCGGGGTGCCAACTACAACGTCAATGCCTTTATGGAGGGCATCAATCTGCGGTTCATAAGCGCGCCCGCCATAAATGGCGATGACTTTGATGCCTTTTAGGCGGCCGGCTCGCTCCAAGTCCGTTGCCACCTGAAGGCCGAGTTCGCGGGTGGGGCACACCACGAGAGCCTGCGGCACGCTGCGGTCGCCTTCGAGGTCGATGCGCTGGAGCAGCGGGATGCCAAATCCGAGGGTTTTCCCGGTGCCGGTCTTGGCTTGACCGATTAAGTCCTTGCCCTCAAGGGCCAGTGGGATGCACATTTGCTGGATCGGGAAGGCACGTTCAATGCCGTCAGCAGCGAGGGCTTCGGCGATTTTGGGATCGGTGCCGAGCTCCACGAAGGTGGGAGCCGAGGTTGGGTCGACCGGGGAAGTAGTCACTCCCTTGAGTCTACCCATTGGCCCTTCGCTAACCTCTCAGCACCATGGATCAGCCTTCGATTAAGACATTGGACACCGACCCCGAGTATCGGGCTGCGGTTGTCGATCTGCTCGCAGTATTGGCATATGGCGCACTCACCGCTTTCGAGCGGATCGCCGCTGATGCCGCAATGGCCCCTACGGTCGATGACAAGGCGGCACTTGCTGGCATGGCTACTTCGGAGTATCGGCACTTCGAAACATTACGTGATCGGTTAATTGAACTCGGGGTTTCACCCGATGTTGCGATCGCACCATTTCGGCAGCCCCTTGAAGAGTTTCATGCACACACGGCACCGAATGACTGGCTAGAGGGCTTAGTTAAGGCCTATGTCGGTGACGGTATCGCCCTTGACTTCTACGTCGAGATCGCCAAATATCTTGACCCGGAAACAAATGCCCTAGTACTAAGTGTGTGCGAGGAGAAGGGTCACTCGGCATTTGCGGTCGATCGAGTGCGTGCGGCAATAACTGCTGATCCGCGTATTGGCGGGCGACTTGCGTTGTGGGGCAGGCGCCTAGTGGGTGAGGCTTTATCACAAGCTCAACGCGTTGCCGCTGAGCGTGATGCGTTATCAAGTTTGCTAGTTGGCGGAGTAGATCGCCCAGGTGCTGACCTCGCCGAGATCGGCCGCATGCTTGCACGCCTAACCGAAAACCACACCAAGCGGATGGCCGCTCTCGGTCTCGCTGCGTAACTCTCGCACCGCAAGAGCTACGACGTACTGCCAAACCCAACGCGGCGAGTAGCTTCTGCGCCTACCTCGACATAGGCAATCTTGGTCGCCGGAACCAAGATCGTGCGGCCACGATCATCAGTCAACGAGAGTAGGCCGCCTTTTGTGATAGCTGCTTCAACCGCTTTGATGATTTCGGCTGGTTCCTGTGAACTTTCGAGTGAAATTTCACGCGCGGTGTCTTGGACACCAATCTTGACCTCCACGGCCGGTCCTCCTGTCAAGTGTTTAGCATCATTCGATGTGCTGCAAATAGTTGTGCTGCTGATAGTCATCTCTGGCGGTCATAGTGTCAAGACGGCGAGGTTTGCTCCTCGGGTGGGTGTGATAGCGGGAATCCACTAATGCCGCGCCAACCAAGGGAGGCGATGAGCTCGGCGGCTTCTTCGCGGCTGATGTCAGTTCGCGCGTGGCGTAACCAGCGGCGAGCTGCCACCTGCGACATTCCGAGCATGCCTGACCCGAGCAAGAGTGCTTGTTGCGGACTCAAACCGGTGTCTTCGGTGATGACATGAGCGATAGCCTGGGCAACTGCTAGGTCGGCTTGATCAACGCGCTCGCGCACCGCCGGCTCATTGATGAGGTCACTTTCGAATACCAGACGGTAAGCGCCTTGAGGGTCTTCAACAAATTCGAAGTAGGCCTGGACCGTGCGCTGTACTCGGACTTTATTATCGGAAGTAGAACGCAGGCCCGCGGCGTAGGAGGCGTGAAGCTCATCGATTCCGGCATCCAAGAGCGCGAGATAAAGGTCCAATTTACTCGGAAAGTGCTGATAGAGCACCGGCTTGGACACCCCGGCACGCTCGGCGATGTCGTCCATGCCGGTTGCGTGATACCCGGCGGCGACGAACACCTCAAGGGCTGACGACAACACCTGGGTCCGGCGCTCAGATTTGGGCAGGCGCCCGCTGGGCTTGGCTCCGGTGATGGTCACCCCGAAATCCTACTCTCGAGTAACCTGTTGGTTTCCCCCTTTACGGAGTCGGGGTAATCTGTCCCCTGTGGATCAATTAGTTGCCCCAGAGCCCCTTGCTGAGTTCTGGCTGCCATCCTGCTTGATGTCGGTTCGCCATGCCCCGGCAGTAACCGCAGGCGCCCCGGCCGCGGTATTTATCCACGGGCTGGGAGGGTCCTCGCTTAACTGGACCGATTTAATGGAAGACCTCCGCACCGAAGTCGACGGTTGGGCCGTCGACCTTGGCGGCTTCGGACAGTCGCCACCACCGCGCAATGGTGACATGAGTCCGGCCGGCCACGCGGCCTGCGTTATCGAATTCATCGAACGTGAGCTGCAAGCTCCGGTGCACATCTTTGGCAACTCACTCGGTGGCGCGGTGGCGTTGCAACTGGCCGCCCGCCGCCCAGATCTAGTGCGCTCGCTGACCTTGATCTCGCCAGCACTTCCAGCCATGCGTCCGACCAAGGCCAATGTGCACCTCCCGGTCATTGCGGTGCCGGGCCTCGGCGAGAAATTGATTACGAAATATCTTGAACTCGATGCCGGTGCCCGCGTAAGAAGCACCATGAACACCTGCTTAGCTGAACCTGGGCGGTTGCCTATTCAGCGAATAGATGAAGCCATCGACGAGGCCCGAAATCGCGATCACCTCACCTACGCCGGCGATGCATTTTTGCGTTCATTACGCGGCCTGCTTCGCACCTTCATCGACGTTGGTCCTGATCGACCATGGAAGCTAGCGGAGCGCGTGCAATGTGAGACTTTGGTTGTCTACGGCAAGAAAGATCCCTTAGTAGATTCACAGGCGGCCCATCGCATCACCCGGCATTTTCGTGCTGCCCATGTCATGGTGTTGCCCGACGCCGGGCATGCGGCGCAAATGGAGCACCCCGAATTGGTCGCTCAAACCTGGCGCCGGTTCTTCAAGGCGGAGCCTCCATTAGTGGCGGATGGGCGCTCGTCGTAAGTAGTGGTACCACCTGGCGCAACTAAATCCCAGGTACGCAGCTGAATCCCAGGTACGCAGCTGAATCCCAGGTACGCAGCTGAATCCCAGGTACGCAGCTGAATCCCAGGTGGTTCTGCCAACGTCTAGGGGAGGGAGCCTTCGTGGCTCACGGTCCAAGTTGCGACCTGACATTCCAGCATCGGCGAGCAGGTGCCCGATCCTTCCACCTGATGAAACCGTCAAAAATCGGCCCAGGAATGACGGTTCGAGCAGGTTCAAGGTCGACACATGACGGTTCGAGCAGGTGCCCGATCCTTCCACCTGCTGAAACCGTCAAAAATCGGCCCAGGAATGACGGTTCGAGCAGGTTTAAGGTCGACACATGACGGTTCGAGCAGGTTTAAGCCCCCGAGGTGGGTGCCGGGCCTAGGTAAAGAGGGACCGATGGAGGTAGCCCCGGGGCTCCGGGATGTCTCACGACAGCCTGACAGGTAGGGGACCGCTGTTGGCCCGGGGCCAGTTTGGTTTTTGCCGGGCACATCGGCAGGAGATATTGCGGCAAATCGCACCTGGGCCCAAGGCCATGAGCCCGACGCCGCGGCCGACTGGCTCCGGGCCCCCGGAACTAGACCTGCTGGCACTCAAGTTGACAGAGTGCTAACGGACCCGTAATGTTCGGTCTGGCACTCCCCACCGGGGACTGCCAACTATCAGCCACTCCCGCAAGGGAGCCATCCAACTCCTTCGGAGGGACGCCACAGTGTCGGTCTCCATCAAGCCGCTCGAGGACCGCATCTTGGTCCAAACCCTAGAAGCCGAGCAGACCACTGCTTCTGGCCTCGTTATCCCAGACACCGCCAAGGAAAAGCCCCAAGAGGGCAAGGTCATGGCGGTTGGCCCGGGTCGTTTCGACGAGGACGGTGCCAAGCGGATTCCGCTCGACATCAAGGTCGGCGACGTAGTCATCTACAGCAAGTACGGCGGCACCGAAGTCAAGTACAACAATGAGGAGTACTTGATCCTCTCGGCCCGCGACGTACTGGCAATCGTCGAGAAGTAGTTCGACCCAAGCATCGTCTTTGACGTAAGCCGCCCCGGTCACCGGTAGTACCGGGTGCCGGGGCGCTTACGTTAGAAGGTCGCAGCACCTGAAGCACTTATAACTTCATTTATCCATCTTTAACCCTTGCTCATCCAAACCAGCAACGAAGGAAACCAATGGCCAAGATCCTGGAATTCGACGAGGACGCCCGCCGCAGTCTTGAGCGTGGAGTTAATGCCCTTGCCGATGCCGTTCGCGTAACACTGGGCCCACGTGGCCGGAACGTCGTTATCGACAAGAAGTGGGGCGCCCCCACGATCACTAATGACGGTGTGACCATCGCGCGTGAGATTGAACTCGAGGATCCATACGAGAACCTTGGCGCGCAGTTGGCCAAGGAGGTCGCGACCAAAACCAACGACGTTGCCGGTGATGGCACCACCACGGCCACCGTGCTAGCACAGGCCATGGTTCGCGAAGGTCTCAAAATGGTGGCCGCTGGCGCCTCGCCACTTGATATCAAGCGCGGTATCGACAAGGCCGTTATCGCGATGACCGACAAGCTCATCTCGATCTCGCGCCCGGTCGCCGGCAAGGATGAAATTGCAAATGTTGCGACCATCTCGTCGCAGGACCGCGAAATTGGCGAATTGATCGCTGATGCTTTCGACAAGGTTGGCAAGGATGGCGTGATTTCGGTTGAAGAGTCGAGCACCACATCGATGGAGCTTGAATTCACCGAAGGCATGCAGTTCGACAAGGGCTACATCTCGCCTTACTTTGTTACCGACGCTGAGCGCATGGAAGCTGTGATCGAAGACGGCCGGGTGCTGTTGGTACAGAACAAGATTTCCAGTGTTCAAGAACTATTGCCCCTCCTGGAGAAGGTTGTCCAGGCCGGTAAGCCACTGCTGATCATCGCCGAAGATGTCGATGGTGAGGCGCTTTCCACCCTGGTGGTTAACCGCATTCGCGGTACTTTCTCTTCGGTCGCGGTGAAGGCGCCGGCCTTTGGTGATCGGCGCAAGGCCATGTTGCAAGATCTTGCAGCTCTGACCGGCGCAACCGTGGTAACCCCCGAGGTTGGCCTAAAGCTTGACCAGGTGGGCCTCGAGGTTCTTGGTTCAGCTCGCCGGATCGTTGTCACCAAGGACAACACCACCATCGTCGATGGCGGCGGCGACCATGCACTGGTTGCTGATCGGGTTGCCCAGATTCGTAACGAGATTGAGAACACTGAATCGGATTGGGATCGCGAGAAGCTGCAGGAGCGGTTAGCCAAACTTGGTGGCGGCGTTGTCGTCATCAAGGTCGGTGCCCACACAGAGGTTGAACTCAAAGAGAAGAAGCACCGCATTGAAGACGCAGTGTCTGCAACGCGTGCAGCTATCGAAGAGGGCATTGTTTCTGGCGGCGGCACCGCGTTGGTGCAAGCATCGGCCTGTCTTGAGGGTGACCTCGGGCTAACCGGCGACCAAGCTACGGGAGTTGGTATTGTGCGCCGCTCAACGAGTGAGCCGCTGCGCTGGATCGCTGAGAATGCGGGCGAGCAGGGCTATGTCGTGGTTGCCAAAGTAGCCGAACTACCTGTTGGGCATGGTTTAAACGCCGCGACGGGTGAGTATGTCGACTTGATGGCGGCGGGTGTTATCGACCCGGTTAAGGTCACTAGGTCGGCGCTACAGAATGCGGCTTCAATTGCCGCGATGTTATTAACCACCGAAGCGCTAGTTGTTGAAAAGCGCGAGGAGCAGCCGGCTGCTCAAGGTGGAGGCCACGGTGGTCACGGCCACAGCCACTAGAACTAAATAAAGTAGGGGCGCCGCGCAATGCGCGGCGCCCCTACTTTATTTGCTAGTAGTTTGAATTTGACTAAGAGGCAACCCTGCGCCGGGCGTAGATGACCTCACGGTCTTCCTCAGAAAGTCCGCCCCATACGCCATATGGTTCGCGCACCTGTAGTGCGTGCTCTGCACACTTAATCTTGATGGGGCAGGTACCACAGATAGTCTTTGCGGCTTTTTCTCTGGCATTGCGGGCCGGGCCGCGCTCACCGTCGGGATGGAAGAAGGCCGATGGGTCCTC
>CAMDKJ010000019.1 GCA_945900705.1 Bifidobacterium breve
CCGCATGCTGCGCATCGAGTGGTACATCAGCAAGCGCCACGCTTCGGCGGGTGGCCTCGCCTAGTCTTCCGAGTTCAGACGTGCCGTCAGCCCAATAGACGATGGTCGCCTCACTCGTTGAAACTTCGTTTGGTGATGGCACATCGGTAAGTGAAACCGCCAGTGCGAATGCCCCTACCCCCAGCCCGGCTAACACCACGAAAAGTATGACGAGCCCGCGCACCCAATGTCGTTTCGGTTTCGATTTGCGCGCACTTGAACGAGCAGCCGCGGCCGGCTTCGCGGCGCGTTTTGCTGGCTTACGTGGGGTGCTCACCATGACCTCACTGACGGGGAAGGCTCAAGTCGGCCAAATGAGGGCTGACCTAGGCCTCCATGAGATCACGGGAGGCTGGTAAAGCGCGCCTCGGCACACCGTCACCGAGTACATAGGACTTGGTGAGGTAGTTCCAATGGCACCGTTGGCAGACCTCGACCACATAAACCTTGAAGCGTCCAAACTGGGTGGCCATGGAACCTAATTCGTCACTTTGCCGGACCCGACCGGAGTAGGGCCCGAGTTCATCGCCGTATACGTAGGTAACGGTGACAAAGCCCAGATCCCGGCAAACCGGGCATGGCAATGGCGCTGGCTCACCGTGGAATTTGGCGGCCCGGAGCAGGTAGGTATCGGCATCGCAGAACTCACTACTAAGGGCGCCACCGTTGAAAAAGGTATACAAAGCACTACGGCGCTGGAGTGCGAAATCGACGACCGAGCGAGGTAGCGCCGGGTCTGCAACATCCTCTGGCTCTGCGAGCGGCTCATGCCTGCTCGAATTCGTGCCCTTGCCGGATTCACCTCGGACGACGCTTCCCCGCACACCGGAGCGTCGGGGCACGGCCATAGACCAAATCCTACGTGAAGTTCCCGCAACTAGCAGCGGCCCGCCGATTCACGCTCCCATACTTGCCGGCAAATGCGAGTGGACTCCGCGGGGGTGAAACGAATTGAATGTTCCTGGGCATTTTCAGCCTCTTGCCTCTATTTTCAGCCTCGCTGTGTTCTCATAGGCGGGCAGGAATTACACCTCAACTTTTTTGGGAGCACCTGATGACAAACTTCAATATTGCCTTACCGGTTATTTCGGCGCCAACCGATCGGCTCGCACTCGGCGTTGGCTGGGTTCGCCCGGGTTTGGGCAGTATCGGTAACACCGCAAACCCCGCCATTTCGCATTGGGCATGTAACGGGGCACCCGTGCTTTGCCCTGTGTGTTTTGAAGGTAATGAAGAGTAGGAATCCTCTCCGCAAAAAGGTGGGGCGTTTGAACCCTGTTGCTGGCCCCTGACCGCTCTTGGTCGGGGGTCGGTTGTTTGCGGGACTGCGGTGGAAAGGTATGTAAAACCCCTAGGTGAATGATGGCTTGCGGCGTGCCGTCGAAGTAGGTGCCCGTTTGGGTATTGACCCGTGAAACGATTGGTACACAGCATGCCAAGTATTGACGTTAACTCACCAATTAGGTTCCGCGCCGTGTGATCGGATCGTAGTCTCGACGCGGGGTTGACTTTTTGCCGACGCGGTTGTGCGCGATCTCCTGGGTTGAACGTGAATGCGCACGTTATTGTCGTGAAAAGTAGATAATCGGCCGGTTTCACGACCAAAACGTGCGCACTCAGGGGTATGGGCTCAAGTCAGGTGGTGTCCTGCAGTTGCTTTTCAAGGGGATCCCATCCAGCAGGGCAACCCTCTTGTTGTCTTGGGCAACCCGGTTCGGGCCCCGCCAGCTCCCCCCATCAGCACCCCAAGCCACCAACCGAATCCTTCAAGTTGACTTGACCCAGCCTGCCGAGAAGAAGCCCACCTAAATCCACCAGTGCCTACAGCGGTCGCAACAAGGGCCACCGAACCCGTCGATTGGCAGTCGCAGGGATTCTTTGACCGGGGCCCAGCCTTGCCACCAAAAGTGGCGTTAAACGCGATACAACCACCAGCCGAACCCCCACCAGTTCCCCCGACCAGCACCCTAAGCCACCAACCGAATCCTTCAAGTTGACTTGACCCAGCCTGCCGAGGAAAAGCCCACCTAAATCCAGCAGTGCCTGCATCCGTCGCAACAACAGCCACCGAACCCCGGGATTGGAATTCGCTGGGATTCTTTGACCGGGGCCCTGCCTTGCCACCCCACCCCTATATGTATACATAGTTGCTCATCTGATTCATGTCACAAGAACTCGGGGTGCTTCCTTGGGATAGGTCTTGGCATAGAGGCAATGGGGAGAGAATCTCGCTAAGCCCTTGGTTTTAGGGCGGGAGTGTTTTACCCTCAGTCACATGTGCCCGCTTGGGTATTGGCCCTTTTACCTATTGGAGCATGAAATGCCAAATATTGATATTGCTACCCCCGCAAGTTCAGCGCCAACTGATCGGCTCGCACTCGGTGTTGGTTGGGTACGCCCCGGTGCGGCCGGTATCGGCGGCACCCTAAACCCCTCCTCGGTCACTTTGGGGGTGTGCGCCCGAGGAGGATGTTTTGAGGGTCATGAAGAGTAGCACCGTTCCCTGCCACTAGGTGGGGTGTTTAAACCCTGTTGCTGGCCCCTGACCGCTGTTGGTCGGGGGCCATTAACTTGCGAAATGTCGAAGCCGCGACACATGTAGGTACCGCGGCTTGTATTTGACTTGATATATCGCAGCGATATATCGTGTGCTCGTGGCTGCGCGTACCGATCTGCTGGATTTCGCCTCATTAGGCGTGCTCTCTGAGGGGCCCCTACATGGTTACGCGCTGCGTAAGGCGTTAGCCGAGATCCTTGGTCCATTTCGCGCACTTTCCTATGGCTCCCTATACCCGTGCCTACGCCGACTACAGGTTCGTGGCTGGATAGAGCAATTGGGTGCGGTGGATGGCACGACCACCAAACGTGCCCGGGTGGTTTATGCACTGACCGGTGCCGGCAAGGACGTCTTCGTCGAATGGGCAAACCAGCCAGGCTCTGATGCTTGGGATGACGAAAGTTTCGCTACGCGGCTGGCGTTCTTCTCGCGCACTGAAGCCAGCGTGCGGCTGCGCATACTTGAAGGTCGCCGATCGCGAATGGAAGAGCGCCTTGCCCTCATGCGCGAATCCATGAAGCGTGGCCGCGATCGAATGGACACCTTTCTACTGCAAATGCAAGAGCACGGGGTAGAAGGCGCAGAACGCGAAGTCAGTTGGCTTAATAGTTTGATTCTTGCTGAAAGAAACGTGCCGAAATCAGAACTAGCAAATCCCCCACAGGTAAAGAGGAGCAGGAAATGAGTTCAATTCGTGTCGCAGTTGTCGGTGTCGGTAACTGCGCCTCATCGCTCGTACAAGGTGTGGTGTTCTACAAGGACGCCGACCCTGCCGAGGTGGTCCCGGGCTTGATGCACGTGCAGTTTGGGCCGTACCACGTCCGCGATGTTGAATTCGTTGCTGCCTTCGACGTTGACTCCAAGAAGGTCGGGCTTGATCTGGCTGATGCGATTGGCGCATCCGAGAACAACACAATCAAGATTTGCGACGTACCGCCATCAGGGGTAACCGTGCAGCGGGGCCACACCCTGGACGGTCTCGGCAAGTACTACCGCGAAATGATCACCGAGTCAGATGCTGATCCGGTAGATGTTGTTGCGGAATTAAAGGCAGCGCGTGTTGATGTAGTGGTTTGCTACCTGCCGGTTGGTTCTGATGCAGCTGCGAAGTACTACGCGCAGTGTGCAATCGATGCAGGTTGCGGTTTCGTTAATGCACTCCCAGTGTTTATTGCCGGCACCCCCGAGTGGGCGAAAAAGTTTGAAGATGCCGGGCTACCAATTGTCGGTGATGACATTAAGAGTCAGGTTGGCGCAACAATCACGCACCGCGTCATGGCGAAGTTATTTGAAGATCGTGGCGTAATTCTTGATCGCACCTACCAACTAAATGTTGGCGGCAACATGGACTTCATGAACATGCTCGAGCGCGATCGCCTAGAGTCGAAAAAGATTTCCAAGACCCAATCTGTCACCTCACAGGTTGGCCACGACCTCGGGGCGCGAAACGTACACATCGGCCCATCTGATTACATCGCTTGGCTGGACGACCGCAAGTGGGCATTCGTCCGGCTTGAGGGACGGGCCTTCGGCAATGTTCCGCTCAGCTTGGAGTACAAGCTCGAGGTCTGGGATTCGCCCAACAGTGCCGGTGTAATCATCGATGCGGTTCGGGCCGCGAAGATCGCCATGGACCGCGGCATCGGTGGCCCGATCCTGTCCGCCTCCTCGTACTTCATGAAGTCCCCGCCGATTCAGTACAACGACAGCGAGGCCAAGCAGGCAGTTGAGGACTTCATCACCGGTGCAATCGAGCGGTAATTTCAGCGCGGACCGACTATCAAATTTATTGGGAACCAAAAGCGTTAAACAGGTTCTACCACTTTTTGTCTTTTTCTTGCTCGCTAACTGAGGTGTCGAAGAACTTAACTCCCAGTGCTATCGCGCCGGCTGTCAGCGCCACGAAGACAACAATTCCGATTAGAAAATGCACGTGATAGCTCCTTGGGTTTGATGACCTACATAGTTAGCTGGACGCCGTGGCTGCATCGTACCCCGTCAAAGAGGGAGTTGGTCGCCCACCTGTAACGTCACATTTGTGGTCGCGCTCCCAGCCCTAAGAGAGGTACTCGCACGGCCGGACTTTCGAAAACTCTGGTCAGTTCGCCTAGTCGGGCAGTTCTCTGACGGGTTGCTGCAGGCAGCCCTTGCAACTTTCGTGCTTTTCTCCCCCGAGCGCCAACCCGATGCCGTAAAAGTAGCGGCGGCTTTTGCGATTCTCTACCTGCCCTACTCCGTCATTGGCCCCTTTGCGGGGGTGTTCTTGGATCGTTGGCGTCGGCGCAATGTGCTTGTGCGAGCGAACTTGCTAAAAGCTTTGGTCACCTTGCCCATAGTTGCCTTCGTTCTTGCCGGAAACGACGGGCTTGGTCTTGGCGTGGCGGTACTGACCGTGCTTGGTGTCGGGCGTTTCGTCCTTGCCGGCTTATCTGCCTCCTTGCCGCATGTAGTCGATGGTCGAGATCTAGTTACCGCAAATGCTTTGACACCAACATCAGGGACAATCGCAGCGGCAATTGGTGCACTTGTTGGCGTCAGCGTTCGAAGCGTTGTGGGCGGGGGCGACTTCGGGAGTGAAGTCATCCTCATTTTGGCCGCAATTGGTTTTGCTCTGGCCGGAGTTCTCGCATTGCGAATCGGCAAGGACACCTTGGGGCCGAGCGGCGACAAGCCCACTGACTCCATCCGCGGTGTGGTTATGGGATTGGTTGATGGATTAAGGGTGCTCGGCCAAAACCGCATCCCTCGACGAGCGATCACCGTTGTTGGTATGCACCGCATTGCATTCGGTGTACTAACCGCCGGCGCTTTATTGCTCGTGCGTGAGACATTCAATGAAACGGTGCAAGCTGATTCGGCACTCGGCCAATTTGCGATCATCACCGCTGCTGCAGCCATCGGTGCCCTAATCGGTGCGGTGCTAACCCCAGGGGCAACCCGTCGATACGGCGCCGTCCGCTGGTCTGGTTTCGCGCTCCTGCAGGCCGGCACCCTGGGCGCCGGGCTCATCTTTATCGGAGCTATGGCCCCAATATTTGCCGCGCTCCTTGGCGGTGCACTCTCGATGGGTTTCGCCGGGCAGTCGGTAAAGGTCTGCTCAGACACTTTGATCCAGCGACATATCCCAGATGATCACCTGGGCCGGGTATTCGCCCTATTTGACATGATCGTGAACGTAGCCCTGGTGTTCGGAATCACCTTGATGGCCTTTATCTCGCCGATTAGTGGACAAGCTCCGTGGGCTTATGCCGGGGTTGGTGTCTTACTAATTTCTACGGCTGCTTGGTATCAGCGGGGCAGGAGCAATAGGCTCCCATCACACACTGATTCGTGAGACAGCATAAGTCTGGCGAACTTGACCTTCAGGAGAGTTATGAGTGACGTGAAGCCGGCCCAGAAGCGCTCGGGCGTTCGGTCAATCGCAGCAGTTCTCATCTTTGTTATTGCGGCGGCTCTGACTCCACTAGCAATGCTCGGCAACTGGGGTCATGCCACGGTAGTAAACAGTGAGCAGTTCCTCGCCACCGTTGGTCCGCTTGCCGAGTCTCCACAGGTCCAGGCCGCGGTATCCGAAGCGGTGTCCGCGGCTATCGTCAAGCAGGTCGATACCACCGCAATAGTCGGTGATTTCCTCGGCGGGCTCCTTAACAATGATCAACTCTCCGCATCTTTGTCAGCCCCAATCGCTGCGGGCGTAAACAAGCTCATCGGTGAAATCGTGCAGGGCTTCATCGCATCTGATGCATTTCAGAAAGTCTGGGTAACGCTGGCAGGTGCCACCCAAAAGAGTGTTGTTGCCATTCTCCAAGGCGGTAACGAAGGCCCGATACAGATGCAAGGCGATCAACTAGTACTTGATATCAGCGACCTCCTGACCGCGGTGCAGAGCCAACTTGTTGCTCAAGGGGTGAGCCTCGCCGACAAGGTGACCGTCCCGGCGTCCGATCGCCAGATCGTGCTCTTCGAGGCACCTGTGGTCGCGCAATTGCAATTTGTCTACTCCCTAACTTCGCCGATTTTGCAGTGGTTCCCGCTACTGATGGCCATCTTGTTCGGCTTAGCAATCATCTTGGCTCGGCGCCGCCCACGAATGGTGCTAGCTGTCGGTATCGCACTCGTTGTAACCGGAGGTCTAACGACGTGGGCTCTCGGCGCCGGCAAAACTTTCTTCGTTGATCAACTCGCTGGTACGGTCTTCGGTGGGGCTTCTGGTATTTTCTGGGACACCCTGCTCAACTACTTGATGACGGGGCTGCAGGGTCTGATGATCTTCGGTGTGGTCGTGGCAATTGCGGGCTGGTTCGCCGGGAGTTCTAGGCCAGCACGCAACGTGCGCTCACATGTGGTTGCGGGGCTAACTGAAATTGGTTCCTCGCTTCCAGAAAATGGGCTGAGCACGTTCTTGGCCGCTCGTGCAGACACAGTGCGCTGGGTGGTAACCGCCGTGACCGTCTTTATTCTGGTGGTCGGCAGCGTGATGTCACTGACTCACATGATCTGGGTACTGCTACTCGCCGGTGGCCTCTTCACTTTGCTACAGGTGTTGATCGCGAAGACAGAAACTGTAGCTGTAACGGCGGAGTTGCCCGCCAACTAGATCTGCTCAATCAGCCCTGAGTGCGGATCGCCTGTATCCCGTGATCTGCGTGCGCCGTGAAAGCTAAGGTAGCCGCGGCTACCTCGTCGGAGGCTAGCGTAACTTCTCCGGATGCTATTGCTTGGGTATAAGTTGCAAAATCCGTGCCGACCTGCCCTGCATATGCCAAGGCGAAGTCGAACATGGCGTTATCAAATTTCGCACTAGTACCAAGATATGAAGAAATAGCAACGGCGTCACCGGATCGTGCATGGGCCCGAGCTAAGGTGTTTCCACAGATCATCGCGTACGCTTGAAGAGTACCTGGATTGAGTAAAGTGACATCTGGTGACCACTTCATATCGCGAAGTTGGCGAATATAGAAGTCACGGCCCTGTGCACCTCTTATCCAACCAAGGAAAATATCGCTCGCGGCCTGCGTGATCCTTTGCCCACTCACAACTCGTTCACCCTGCTGTTCGAAGGAACTCGGCTTGGTAAATGGCTCAAGCACACTTCGAACAGCTTGCTTAACTTGCAGCACCAAGAGATCTGACTCATCGCGACCCTGAAGTAAAATCACAAAAGCAAGTAGACCGACACTGCCAACACCAACAACTTTGTGGCCGATATCCACCAATTTGTAGCGGCCAAAGAGTTCACGCCTATCATCAATCAAGGTTTCTCGGTACTGCTCGAGTAGCCCACTTAGTAATGGGTGGACGTCAGCGCCGACTTCAATCCTCACCAATAACGGGGGCGAATTAATGAACCGGCGTTGACCGTCAACGAGTTCGGTCATTTTGTTGATGGCCGACCATGATGTGCGCTTTTGAGCTTTAGCGACAGTGCGATCAGCTACTTGGGCGCCCTTCTTGCCGGCGGCATCACGCCCCCAACTTTGTAACACGCTGGAGTCGACGCGGGTGTACCAAATATCTAATTCACTCATCTGGGCGAACCTGGCCATAGAATTTCGATAGGACGATGCCGCAGCGCGCGTAATATTTTCAACTTCAATACTCGAATAACCATTGTTTTGCCCGGCCAAGGTGAATGAAGTTGTCAAACGCGCTACGTCAAACTCAAATGGTCCGGGAAGAGTCTCATCAAAGTCGTTGATATCGAAAATCACGGCACGATCTGGTGCGGCGAACAGCCCAAAGTTCGACAGATGCGCATCGCCACATAACTGCACCTGGAGGCCTGAATTAGGCCGGGACCCAAGATCTGCGGCCATGGTTAACGCGGACCCGCGATAGAAAGTAAATGGATTGACCGACATTCGAGAATGCCGAAGTGGCAATAGACGCGGCACTCGTTCTACTTCTTGCCCAGCAAGCTGCTCAACCACATTTTGTCGATCCGGCATCGGTGACCATTGGGCTAGTGAGCTACGTGGGGCGCTTTTTCTCGCTTCAAGGCCAAGGGCGGCACGTGCTGAGGCGGTGGCTGGGCGTTGGCTGGCGGGCCGGTTTGGACTAACCATATGAGCAGGGTAGTCGCTTGACTCTCTACTTGGTCACTTCATTATCGGCGTGCGGCCCACCAAGCAAGAAGTGCCTCGGTGGCCTGCTCCTCGCCAAGTGGCCCTCGATCTAGACGCAGATCCATTAGGAACCGATACGCCTCCCCAACAAGTGGGCCAGGGGGCAGGTTCAAGATGCGCATAATCGCCGCACCATCCAGATCTGGGCGCAGTGAGGCCAGCTCCTCCTCTTGCTCCAAGACATTGATGCGGCTTTCGAGGCCGCTGTAAGCCTGCTGCAAAGCGGCGGCTCGGCGTTTATTGCGCGTGGTTGAGTCTGCACGCGTGAGTTTATGTAGTTGCACCAACTGGTCTCCAGCATCGCGAACATAACGACGCACCGCTGAGTCGGTCCACTCGCCGGTGCCATAACCGTGAAACCGAAGATGCAGTTCAACTAATCGTGAAACTTGATCAGTGGTGTCATTTGGGAATCGCATAGCCTGCATACGCTTTTTTACCATGCGAGCCCCCACCATCTCGTGGTGGTGAAATGAAACCCCACCCTCCTTTTCAAACTTGCGCGTTTTGGGTTTACCGATGTCATGTAATAGTGCCGCGAGTCGAAGTACCGGGTCTGGCCCACTAGCTGGTTCGTGCAGCGTCTCCAATTCAATTGCTTGTTCAAGCACCGTCATTGAATGTTCATAAACATCTTTATGGCGATGGTGTTCATCCTCGGTCAGACGCAGTGCCGGCAATTCCGGCAAGATCCAATCGGTTACACCGGTATCAACCAGCAACTCCAACCCCGCGCGCGGATCAGGTGCCATCAGGATTTTCATAAACTCTTCACGGATGCGTTCGGCTGACACAATGGTGATGCGTTCGGCTTGCTCATGCATCGCTTGCAGGATGCCATCACTAACCCGAAAACCAAGTTGGGAGACAAATCGTGCAGCGCGCATGATGCGCAGTGGGTCATCGTCAAATGAATCCTGTGCACGACCTGGTGTGCGGAGCAGGTAATTTTCAAGGTCAGTAGCCCCGTCAAAAAGATCTACTAATTGCATTTGGGGAAGCCGCAAAGCAAATGCGTTGACCGTGAAATCCCGTCGCCCTAAATCCCCCTCGAGGGTGTCGCCGAAGTCGACCGCTGGTTTACGGGATTCACGGTCATAGTGCTCGGTGCGATAAGTGGTTATTTCACATTCTTGGCCCTGAATCCGAGCTCCGACGGTTCCGAACGCGATGCCCACATCCCAGATGGCGGTGGCTAGGCCCTCAATGACCTCGATGATGGCCTCCGGCCGGGCATCGGTGGTGAAATCCAAATCTGGGGTCGAGCCCACCCGGCCAAGTAGTGCGTCACGCACCGGGCCACCTACGAGGGCGATTTGGTAGCCGGCCCCCTTGAATCTCCCCCCAAGTTCAGTCAAAAGGCCTGATATTGGGGCCAGTTGGGCTATCACGCGGAGTTCATGTGGAGTCGACACGCATAGCAGCGTAATGACTAGGCGCCCAGGTTTATCCTGCCGATATGGCTATTTACGTTCCGAGTGTCGCGGAGACCTCGGCTGGCGGGTTGGTACTCGACCTGAACGGGCCTATTCCCAGCGCCGCACTCATTGCCCGCCATGACAAAAATGGGCGGCTAATTTGGCTGCTACCCAAGGGCCATGTTGAGCCTGGTGAGACATTCGAGGAGGCGGCCATTCGAGAGGTTGCCGAAGAGACCGGCATCACCGCGAGCATTTTGGCCCCGCTGGGCGTGATCGATTTTTGGTTTATGAATCCCGATAAGCGCATCCACAAGACTGTCCATCACTATTTGTTGCGAGCCGACGGCGGTGAACTCAGTGATGCGGATCGTGAAGTTGACGAAGTGGCTTGGGTGCCGTTGAGTGAAGTTATCTCGCGCCTGCGATACCCGGCTGAGCGGAATCTAATGAGTAAAGTTGAAGCACTGCTAGGCGATACGTGTCCGACCTGAATACCAGCAGGTCTCTTCGACTAGCGCTAGCGCTTTTGATCGCCCTCGCTGCACTGGTTGGCATCACGCCGGTTGCCCATGCCATGCCAGAGGGTTCCACGATTGAAATTGTGTTTGACCAGTTCACGCCAGTGGTTCCTAAGGCAAAAGGCACACTTCGGATCAGCGGCCGCGTACTAAATATTTCAAGCCGTCCAATCAACAATGTGTCCGTGCAATTGCGAGTTGCTGATTTACCGCTGGTTGATCGAAGTTCACTAGCAGCCGTGAGTGATGCAGACCTAGTGTCAGACCTTGATCGTGGATCAAGAAGTATAGATATAACGCGCACCTTGATTGCTGCGTCGTTGGCCCCTAATCAGCAGGCGTCCTTCATTATTTCCATTGCAATCGCTGGTTTAGGATTTACCGATCCCGGAACTTACGTAATTGCAGTTGAAGCACTCGGTGCTATCCCAAGTGTTGATGAATTTGATGAGCGCAAAGGCACCGAGCGGACCTTCTTACCTTGGTTTCCCACGGGATCTGGCGTTACCCCTACTAACATCACATGGCTTTGGCCGCTAGCCGACCGGCCCGCCCGTAATGCCAATGGGGTACTACTTAACGGCGAGACGCCAAAGGCGATGTCACCCGGTGGCCGCCTAGATTCGTTAGTCCAAATTGGCGCCAATTTCCCTGGTCAAGTTTCTTGGTTCGCGGATCCGGACCTCTTGCAGGCCGCATCTGCGATGGCGCAGGGATATTTAGTACAGGAAAATGGCATCCCGGAGGTAGGTGATCAGTCAGCTGCGATCTCAAATTGGTTGACCTCCTTCCGCTCAGCCCTTGATGAGTCAGCCGCTGCGTCCGGTGTTGAATCGCAACTTAGAGTTCTGCCATATGCCGATATTGACGCCACCGCCACGCGCAGGGCCGACTTAGGAACTGAACTAATTCGAGCTGTGACGCAAGCTCCAATAATCTCGCGCGCCGCAATCGGTACGCCGGTCGCAGGCACTACTTATTGGGCACCTGGCGGTCGCATTGATGAGGAAACCGCAGAACTATTGGCTTCCGCCGGAGTTACCACGGTTGCATTGTCAGCTCGCGCCGTTACTACCTCGAGTAACGCCCCCGCAATAGCGTCGATCAGTACTCCTGCTGGCACCGTTACCGCATTACTAATTGACCCGGTACTCGCTAATTTGCTGACGACTCCGAAAATCAGTGGCAATGACGTAATTCTCGCCCGTCAACGATTCTTGGCTGAGACCGCCCTCCTAGCCACTTCATCGATCGGTGCAGCCTACGTTGTTGCAGCTCCGCTAGATGTGCGCTGGGCCCCGAATTCCCAACTACTTTCGGACTTACTAAGTGCCACGACCACCGCACCTTGGTTATCGGCCCACTCCCTTGACGAATTACTTGCCAACGGGCCCACATTTGGTCAAAACCTGAATTACGGGCAAATCGCAAAGAATGCCGAACTGCCAACCGCCTATTTGCAACAGGTCATGAAGGCGCAGGCGCGACTCCAGCAATTTGTTGCAATCCTTGATGATCCAGCAGCGGTCTCGGTGGGCTTCACACAGGCTATTACGCGCACCCTGTCGGCGGCTTGGCGCAGCGCGCCGCTTACCGGCAAGGATTTACTCAAGCAAGTCAACATCGAACTTGGTAAGCAAATGAGCCAAGTTCATGCCCTTTCCAAGGGCACGATCACTTTCTCCGGTGATGCTGGCCGAGTGCCGATCACTTTGGCGAACGATTTGGATCAGAGTGTGACAGTGAGTATGCAATTGGTTGGCGTACCAGCGGTGCGACTCGAGTCACCACCGGTCACCAACATCGTCATCGAGGCCGGCCGCAAAGTCAGTGTTGAGGTTGAAGCCCGGGTAATTGGCGGTGAGCCACTGCCGGTAAATATCCAGATTCTCACTCCCGATGGTTCGAAGTATGGCGTCCCAAGCAGTATCACCTTGACTTCAACCGCTTACTCCAGAGCGGCAGGATGGGTTGTCGGAGCCGCGTTCTTGGCCATTCTTATTTTCGTGGTCGCTGGTGTGACACGGCGCATTTGGAAAGCCCAACGGTCCCAGAAGTCAACTGAGTCTTCTGACACGGTGTCCTCGTGACCGAAAATTCGAGCGAACGTTCCCTCGCGCGCTCCAGTGCCGTCATGGCATCGGGCACGATCCTTTCACGTATTACCGGCGTGCTGCGCGACGTAGCAGCGGCCGCGGCTTTGGGCTTCTATTTAGTCTCTGACGCATTCTCGTTGGGTAATAGCCTTCCAACGATTGTCTACATTCTAATTATTGGGGGTGCGCTCAACGCGGTATTTATTCCGCAACTGGTAAGACGCATGAGTGAGGACGAAGACCAAGGTAAAGCTTATGCCGATCGATTAATAACCCTCGTAGTTAGTATGTTGCTGCTGCTGTCAATCGCTGCGGTGCTCGCGGCCCCTCTCATTGTTGATCTCTACACCCCGGCTGACTACCCGACTAATGAGTTTGATCTAGCGGTTGCCTTTGCCCGACTATGTTTACCGCAGGTACTTTTCTACGGTATCTATTCGATTCTCGGCCAGGTATTGAATGCGCGCGGACGATTTGGGGCGCCGATGTTCGCCCCGATAGCGAACAACGTAATAGCGATCGCGACCTTCTTATTGTTTATCGCGGTGGCAGGTACCTCGGCGGCGGCCGACGGCATCCTTACTACCCAACAGATTCTTATCCTTGGTGTCGGCACCACCCTTGGTGTTATTTCGCAAGCCGTAATTTTGTTCCCGGTACTGCGCCGTGCCGGGTTCCACTGGCGCCCGCGCTTTGACTGGAAGGGCGCAGGTCTGGGTAAGGCCGGTGGGTTGGCGATGTGGACCATTGGTCTAGTGCTCGTTAATCAGGCCACTTATGTCGTCATCACCCGACTTGCAACCCAAGCCAATGTTGACGCCGCTGCCGCTGGCACCGTGGCTGCCGGGCTCACCACTTACCAAAAAGCCCATCTAGTTTTTATGCTGCCACATAGTGTCATCACGATATCCATCGTGACGGCAATGCTGCCGGCATTAAGTCGAATCGCACATGCGGGTGATCTACGGCAAGTGGGAAGTGATATCGGCACCACCATGCGCACGGTAGCCGCGTTGATCGTGCCGATCGCTGCGGTGCTTTTCGTTACCGGGTCTGACCTATCGATACTTCTCTTCGGCTACGGGGCTGCGACACCAGAGCAGGCTTCGCTAATGGGCGAGATTGTGTCCATGTTCATGATCGGTTTGCTGCCGTTCACGCTTTTCTATGTGCTTTTGCGTGGTTACTACGCGATGGAAGATACCCGCACTCCTTTCTATATAACCGTGGGCCTTAGTGCCTTTTGGTTGATAACCGTCGTACCGCTATTCGATATTGCGCCGGCCGGTGGCGCGCAAGTCGCCATGATCGCACTGACCTACTCGCTGTCCTACTGGGTCGGTTTAGCAGTCGCTTGGGTGCTTCTAGCCAGGCGCATTGGTGGCCTCGGCTCAGGTCGCACGATTCGTAGTTTATTGCGAATTGGGGTAGCCGGGCTGGTCTCGTTGGGCCTAATGCTCGGCACCCACGTCATCCTCGGGCGTACTTTCAGTGCTCAACTTCCTGGTGACAAATTGGTGGTGCTACTTATTTTGGTCGTGGTTGGTGCAGTAGGTGTAGCTTCATATTGGGCAGTGGCTTGGGCACTTCGGATCAAGGAAGTAGCTGCTGTCACCAATTTGGTTCGACGTAGAGTGCGCAAGCCATGATGCTCCCCGAGCGTATCGGCCGCTACCTGCTAACCGCCGATCTTGATCCTGAGCACCACGACCTAGCCGTGCAATTCTTTCGCGGCCACGACGAAGTCCTAGATCGCGAAGTATCACTGCGCATCCTTAACGCAGATGACCCGCGGGCACCAGCCTTCCTCGGTGCCGCTCGAGCGGCAGCGCTAGTAGAGGATCGCCGTTTGCTACGAGTTCTTGACGTGATGACATTGGCTGCGACTGCCAATGAGCCGGCGCAAATTGCCGTTGTAAGTGAATGGGCCACCGGCCGAAACCTCGGTGAACTTCTGCAGGCGCGCGGGGATCAGCCAATACCGGTGGATGATGCGGTCAATATCGTCTCTGAAGTCGCGCGCGCGGTTTCGGCCGGGCTCGCAACCAACGTCAATCACGGTCGGCTCAGGCCATCGAGTGTCATCGTCACCGACGCCGGCGAAGTAAGAGTGCGGGGTTTAGCGGTTGATGCCAGCCTTTGGGGCCCTCTTGATAAGGGCGAGACGAAGACCCAAGCTGATGTTGACGGATTGGGCTGCCTGCTTTATCTGCTGATTACTGGATTGTGGTCGGGCCCACACTTGGCTGCGTTGGCCGGTGCGCCGATCGTGGGTGGAAACGTGCTGCTTCCATCAAGAGTACGTGCGGATGTGCCACGTGCAATTGACGATGTCATTGCTCGATCGGTTAGTGAGGCTGCAAGGCCTCGCGGAATCGCAAACATCTCCGATGCCTCGGCGTTTACCGCCATGCTTGGTCTGACGCGTGACCACCTGGCCCCGGTATCGCACGGTGCCAAGCACCGAGGCGAACCAAACGGTAAAAGTCGCGGCTCTCTGGGTGTGGTGTTTCGGATTGCAGGTGTGCTGATTGCCTTCGCGGTTGTCTTAGGTTTTGGTTTTTGGGGCTGGAACTTGATCGCCAGTGACCCGCTGACAACAGCCAACCCCGTTGAACTCGGCAACGGCGATGTACTGACCGCTTCGGCTGTGCCAATGCCGTCAGCTAGTGACGAAACTGGTCCGGTGATTTTGCCCATCGTTAAAGTGCGGAGCTTTGATCCCTTTGATGATGAGAACAAAGATGGCATCCCAGATGGTAAGAAAGGCCGTGAGAACAACATCGAGGCCAAACTTATTGCCGATCTGGATATCACGACGGCTTGGCACTCGCAGACCTATGACACCCCGGATGCCGATGGCAAGGGTGGAGTCGGACTGATCATCAACATGGGTGAACCGCAATCTGTGCGTTCGGCATCGTTGACATTTGAAGGAGTCGGTGCTGCCACTGAAGTACGTGTCGCTGATGAAATTTTGCCAGACCCGCAATTGTGGAGTTTGCTCGCCGCGGCCCCCGCGGGCGATCGGCAGATTGACCTACGGGGACCTCGGGCTATTACCGGCAAGTACGTATTGCTTTGGTTCCCGCAATTACCCCAGCGCGTGGATAAACCCGGCACCTACCAAGTGGGGCTAAGTAAAGTGACCTTGAACTGAGTTTTGACCGGGTGCCTCCCTGCTCAACCAACAACCCTTGGCCCTCTAGGCTCATGCAGCATGGAGGCCAAGGCAATGGGTTTCGAGGCAAGTGACGAGGCGCGCACCGACGCCCAGTTGCTCGCGGCCCATGTAGCCGGTGATAACAATGCCTTCGGTGAACTCGTCTACCGGCATCGCGATCGGCTTTGGTCGGTTGCCTTAAGAACGACAAGTGATCCAGAGGAAGCCGCTGACGCCTTGCAGGATGCTTTCTTATCGGCGTTTAGGCGGGCAGATCAATTCCGCGGGGAGGCCGCGGTAACCACCTGGTTGCACCGGATTGTGGTTAACGCTTGCTTGGACCGATTACGCCGGCGCACGAGCCGCCCCGCTGTTCCGCTTCCCGATGATCTGGGTCAAACCCTGGCAGACCCCGGTGATCAAATGAGTCGGCGCGACACCCAATTGGTGATAGCTGCGGCCCTAGCCAATTTGCCCCCGGATCAACGTGCTGCAATTGTCTTGGTCGACGTTGAGGGCCGCTCGGTTCAAGAGACTGCCGAACTTCTGGGTTGCCCCACGGGTACCGTCAAGAGTAGATGCTCAC
>CAMDKJ010000020.1 GCA_945900705.1 Bifidobacterium breve
AGCAGTTTTGGCCGGGCCAGCTCTCGGCGAGCATTTGGTGCTACGGCAGTGGATCGGGATCGCCTTGGGTTTGATTGGAGCGATCATCGTGTTAACTCCCGGCCTGATGCATCAAGGCAGCCCCGGAGATTACCCACCGGTTGCGGTGCTCGCCGCACTTATCGCACTAATTTCCTCTTCGGCTGCAACGGTGCTGCAAAAACGGTACGGGGCGAGTATTCCGATGCTGCCTGGGACAGCAGTGCAGTACGCGGCCGCGGGCACCTTGTTGGCGGTGCTCGCCTTCTTCACCGAGGACATAGTTATCGATTGGACACCAACTTTCTTCGGGGCATTGGCCTGGCTGGTCTTCGCGCTGTCGATTGGCGCGGTATTGCTGATGTTTTGGCTGCTTCGCGTTGGCACCGCAACCGGGGTGTCGAGTTTGTATTATTTAGTACCGCCGGTGACTTTAATCGAGGCCTACCTACTTTTTGGTGAGCAACTGCTTCCGCTTTCACTTGCCGGGTTCGCGCTAGCCACTATTGGCGTCGCACTGGTACGCCGCCGCCCAGATTCGGCAGCTCAAGATTCTGAATCCAAGAACTTGGCAATTGACGATGCCACTGCATTAGGTTCTTGAAAAAGGAACGAGTGCCCAGCCCTTGGAACCAATTCCAATTTCGCATTGGGCATCGCCCCTGCTATATAACGACTATTGGCCGGCGGGGTAATGACATCTTGGGCCCCGGTGATAACTAACGTTCGAATGCTTATCGCCCGCAAAGAGTTCGCATTTGCGTTGCTCTGGAGCCAAGGATCCTCGGCCGCCAACATCGCGTTGTAGGTTTTAGTCGGTACGGATTCATCCGGGTACGAGCCATCTACATTTGCGGAAACGAGTCGGCTAATAAATGCGCGGCCACGCGATTGAGCAACTTTGGTGGCTGGGTAATTCGTTTCCAAATACGACTTAATACTGCCTTCAGAATTACTATCAGCCTCCTGAACCCAAAGCGGCCCGAGCACCGCTGCATCGCCACCGGGATTTGTTGCCGCGAGCACCAACCTGCTAATTGAACTGGCGTGGCGGATAGCTAGTTGCTGGGCAACAAAACCACCCATCGACCACCCGAGTACATCAACGGGCGCCCCTGGCGAAACTTGGGTGAGAAAATCATTTATCCAATCGGCGGCGGCTGAAAACTCCCACTTCGACGGCGCCGGACCCGAAAGCCCCAATCCCGGATAGTCAAAGACGATTACCCGACGTTTCTTCGCCAGCGCGGCAAGTAGTTTCGGATCCCACTCTGACATCGGTGATCCGGTGCCGTTCAGCAGCAGAAGTGTCGGCCCAGTGCCTAACTCGGCCCAGGCGAATGTGGTGCCAGCGGCATTTACCCTACGAGTCTCAAGACGCACGTCTTGCCAGCCGACAGTGGTGCTCGCAAATACTGCTACAGGTGAACTGGCAACGAGTAGCCCTACTAAGGCTGAGATGACAAACAGGCGCAGGCGAAATATCACCGTCACATCATCCCTAAGGTGTGCTGCAAGCTCGAGACACCTCGGGCGATCATCAGCCGATAACGCGGCCCACGCCGGAGAATCGCTCCCCATACCAGGGGCCGAGGAAGTTGGTGATCTCGACGCCATCTGAGGGGTTGGAGGCGCTCACCATCTTGCCGTTGCCTATGTAGATCGCCACATGATGGACATCACTGCCGAAGTAGAAGACCAGGTCCCCGGGCTGAATCTCCGACACGGGTACGCGTTTCGTCTGGTCCCACTGCGTGTAGCTCAGGGCGGTTAGCCCAACACCAGACTGCGCCCAAGCGGCCGCGGTTAGTTTCGAGCAGTCCCACGAGTTCGGCGGACGGGCGCTAAAGGAGTACGGCTCACCGACTTGCGCCAGTGCGTACCTGACTGCGGCCTGAGCGCGCGATGAAACGCTATAGCCGCCGCCCGAAGTGGCCGAACCTGAGGTGAAGGTCTCGGCGGCCTGGCTTGCTTCCTCTCGTTGCTGCTCTAGACGCTCGGCCTGCAATCGGCCGAGCCGTTGCCTCTCCTCCTCTCGGAGGTTGCCCAGAACGGACTGCGCCTGCCCGAGTCGTTCGGTGACGCGCGCCTCGGCTGCGCTCATTTCAGCCTCAAGCACCTTGGCCTGCGCCTCCTGGTCGGCTGCTTCTGCTTCCGTCTGGGCAAGGCGTAGCCGTCCCGTTTGTGCCTGCCGGATCAGCCCGGCCTGGCTCGAAGCCACCTGGCCCATAACCGAGGCCTGCGCAAGGAACTCAACGGGATCCTCGGCCAGTAACAACCCGAGGGCTGGGTCGATCCCGCCCGACGCATATAAGGAGCGCGCGAGGTCTTCTAGCACGGCCTGCGTCTGATTCAACTCCTTACGTTGGCTCTGGAGTCGCCCCTGCACCGAATCCAGCTTTTGCCGAACGGCGGTCAACCGATCTGCCGCCTGCGAGGCCTCCTCATGTGCTGCGCCCGCCTGCATTTCGAGATCGCGGACCTGCGCCTCGACCTCCCGAAGATCGGCCTGCGGAGCTGCCATTCCCGAAGAGGAGCCAAGGGCAACTGCGGTGAAGGCCAGGATGCTCGCCGCCACCGCGGAGACGATACGACGGCCGAGACGGGGTTGAAACACTGCGCAACTCTCCTATCGTCTTCGTCAGCTCCAACTTGGTGGCGCCACCTTCCCCTTCATTATGCAGGCGGCATTGCCATGGACTCGCCAATCTTGTGTCAAGATTCGATGAAGACCTGGTTTTACCGGCAAGAGGGAGCTGGACGGCACAAAGCAAGCGGGAGGCTGGCGGCCCTCTTCTTCGTCAGTGACCGGTAATCCCGGTGACCCGCTGGGTGAAGGTGGCCCCGTTGTCGCTGGACTCGTACACAACTCCGCCCGACAGCACGGCTACCCGGCTGCCGTCAGCGGCCACGGCGGCGGGCGGGCCGGCGACCTGACCCTTGGTTTGCCAGTTGGCGCCTCGATCGGTGGACTCCAGTACCTGCCCATCGGCTGCGACGCCTACCAGCGCGCGAGGGGTCCATGCAAGAAAGGCGATCAGCGCAGGTGCGGGCGCAGCTTCAAACGTGGTTCCAGCGTCGGTGCTGATAACCGGCCCGTCGGCTGTCGTCCCCATCAAGGTGTCGGGGTTATCCGGAGCCACGGCGAGGTCGAACAGCGGAACGGCACCGGCCGAGGTCCATGAGCGGCCCCCGTCATCGGATCGCAGTAGGGCGTTGTCCGCGGAGTTGATGCCGAACAGTTGGTCGCCGGCAGCGACAAGTCGGTGGAAGTCAACCTCCCCGGACAGTGCGACCGGGCTCCAAGTCACCCCCTCGTCGATGGACTCCAGGAGGCCGAGGTCACCTGGCGCAGTGCTGCCGGCCGCGGGGTGGCCTGAGGCGAGCCATCGGTCACCGTTTTGGGTGAATCCCATGACGTCGAAGGCTTCCGCAGAAACGGCCTTGGGCGCCTGCCCGGGTGCCTGTTCCCACAACCCCTCGTGGGTGCCGAACAGCAGGGTGTCGCCGTTATACGCGAGATTATGTACATGCGCAGGCAGGGTGCCACCGTCAACTGCCGATGCGGAAACTGTTGTGGACGTGGCACTGCTGCCACCGCACGCGGTCAGGATTAGGCCGGCGGCAACGGCCAACGCCGCTGCCGCAAACGGGCGGGCGGGAGTCAGGGCCATGTGACCTCGTATCCCTCCTGATCGATGAGCGTCTCGATGAGCAATGCAAAATCAGCTGATGCCACCGGCTCCTGGCTAATGAGCGTAATCGGTGAGGGGCCACCGGGGACCAGCTCCACGTCCACCGAGACGAAACCCGGTAGGTCAGTCAAGGCACGGGTGACCACGGAGACGCAATGCTCGCATGTCATCCCGATGACGGCGAAGCTCGTGGTCGTGTTCATCGAGACTCCCCTTCGTGGTGATTAATTGTCCAGCAGTTGCTGCATTGTGTCGATCTCCTTCTTCTGCCCGGCGACGATGGCGTCGGCTAAGGCGATCACATCTGGGTTGGTCGACTCGGCCTTTACCTGCTCGGCCATCTTGATGGCGCCTTCGTGATGGGCAATCATCATGGTCAGCCACATCCGGTCAAAGTCGGCGCCGCTGGCGCCGCCGAGCGCACCCATGTCCGCATCGGACATCATGCCGCCGGCGCTCTGCCCGCCCATGTCCATGTCCCCGTGGTCCATTCCGTCCATGCCGTCCATCTGCTCGGGGGCGCCCCACTGCTGCAGCCACCCGCGCATCTGCCCGATCTCCGGGTCCTGCGCGGCCTTGATCTGGGTGGCAAGGTCGGTTACCTCCGCGGAGGTGGACTGCTGCAGGGCCATGTCAGCCATCTGCACCGCCTGCTCGTGATGCGAGATCATGAGTTGCGCGAAGGTAACGTCCGCGTCCGAGCCGGTCGCAACCACGGCGCCACTACTGGAAGAATGACCGGCTGGCATTTCCGCTGACGACATGCTCGAGGAAGCACACCCCGTCAGGAGGACGGTGGCAGCCACGGTCGCGACAATTAGAACATTCATCTTGCTGGTCATTCTCATGTGCGGGCAATCTCCTTCAGAGCCGAGTTGATCAGGGACTAAACCACTTCATACCCCATCATGGGCCACACTGAGTAGCGCTGCGCTTGAGAATGGATCAAGGTTCGATAAAGGCTGCGTGCGAGACGGCAGCGCGCCGTGACCACTTCAAGAGTCTAAAAATGGTGTTGGCACAATCGTGGTGACGAGGCTGGCGGAGGGATGGATCGTTGATGGCGAATGAACGGTTGAAAGTTTTGGTCGTCGACGACGAGGTGCCATTGACGGGAGTCGTTGGCAGCTACCTCGAGCGTGAGGGGTTCGACGTAGCGGTCGCCCACACCGGACCGGACGCCGTGGCTCGAGCCCGCGCTGATTCCCCGGTGCTGATCGTGCTCGACATCATGCTCCCCGGATTCGACGGCATCGAGGCGTGTCGCCAGATTCGTCAGTTCTCCGACGCGTACATCATCATGCTGACGGCACGCGACGAGGAGATGGACAAGGTCCTTGGCCTGTCCATGGGGGCGGACGACTACCTCGTCAAGCCATTTTCTCCAAGGGAGTTGATTGCGCGCGTGCGCGCCATGCTGCGACGTCCGCGAGCCGCACCGGATAACGACACGACCGAGCTCTACACCATTGGGACGCTGACGATGGACGCTCAAGGGCGCACCCTCACCTTGGACGGCAACGAGATTGAGTTGACCCGCACGGAGTTCGACTTGCTCGCGGCGATGATGGCGCAACCCAGGTCCGTACTGACCCGAAGGAAGTTGATCGATGCCGTGTGGGGCCCTGGGTGGTACGGAGACGAGCATGTTGTCGACGTCCACATTGGGCATGTGCGCGAAAAGATCGGGGATGCCGCCTCCGAGCCGAGGTTCATTCGAACGGTGCGTGGTGTGGGATACGGCATGGTCGCCCCATGAAGCGACGACCTCGGCTAGCTGTTCGTCTAATGCAAGCGCAGGCTCTCGTCGTGGGGATAGGGACACTCACCTTGGTGGTGTCGGCGATCCTCGTAGCACCCATCCTCTTCCACGGCCATCTCATTCAAGCCGGCGTCGCTGACGTCACCGTGCAACTGCACGTCGAGGAGGCGTTTGCCTCGGCGTTCGCAATATCGGTGGGCTTGGCAGCGGTGACCTCGCTGCTCGCGGCAGGGGCGATCTCATGGCTGATGGTGCGACGGGTCTCCCGGCCGGTCGAGGAACTAGCTGAATCAGCGGAGATTGTCGCGACGGGGCGATACAACGTCGATGTGCCTGACGCAACCTTCAGCAGCGAGCTCCATCAATTGTCGGTCTCGTTCAGCAAGATGGCGCAGCGCCTCGGAGCGACCGAGGCGACACGCTCCCGCCTACTAGCCGACCTGGCTCACGAGTTGCGCACGCCGTTGGCAACTCTCGAGGCGTATGTCGACGGCATGGAGGACGATGTGCTGCCCCATGATGAAGTCTCGTGGCGCACAATGCGCGATCAGATCAACCGGCTGAGGCGCCTTGCCACGGATGTGCGTGAGGTCGCGGCAGCTGAGGAGCACGCCTTGGGGTTGCGACTGGAGCGGATCGACGCCCGTGACATCGCCCGTGCCGCGGTGGCCGCCGCGGCACCAAGATTCAGTGGCAAAGGCGTCGAGTTGGTCGCCCGGCTCGGTGAACATCCATGTTCGGTTATGGGAGACGCCATGCGACTGCAACAGGTGCTCGCCAATCTGCTGGACAATGCACTCCGTCACACACCGGTCGGCGGGCAGGTGATCGTCGCCGTTGAGCGTGCCGGCTCGAGCGTCCGGCTCACAGTCAAGGACACCGGCGAGGGGATACCGGCCGATCAGGTGGGTTCGGTGTTCGAGCGATTCCATCGCGTCGACCCATCACGGATAAGCACCGACGGCGGCGGCAGCGGGCTGGGGCTCACCATTGCACGTGCCCTGGTCAGCGACCACTCAGGGAGCATCACTGCCGCCTCACCTGGGGCAGGGCTCGGGACCACCATGACAATCGAGCTCCCCGCTACCGAAGCAGGGAAACGCCGCGATCCATCTTTCACGTGATAACGCCTGGCGAATGAACGAACCAACACCGGGGCGGTGTTTGACGCCCCCGCTCACTGCTCCTTCGTGCTGACCGTGCCTGCCTCACTAAAGGCCTCCCGCATGCGGGCATCCCTGCTCGGGTCAGACGGGCAGCAGCAACCCTGAGCGTTGCCGCGACCGCGGTTCAAGAAAAGAGCCAGCGAAACTCCGCCGACCATCACGGTGAGAACGACGAACGGAATCATGCTGGAAGGCTATATCGAGCCACGGACCAAGTCCAGCGGGCGCGTGAGACAAGCTCACGCGGAGAGATACTCGTGGAGTGCTTCGCGTCGCTGCATCCTCGATCCGGTGCCGTCGGGGAAATTGATCTCGATCACAGACTCAGTTACGCAGATGGACAAACGTATTCTTCGATAGCGTTGGGCGTATGATGGCGCCCAGTACGGTGGGTCGCGCAACGAGCGGCGCAGTGGTTACCGCTTTTCTTTGCTTGATCTTGCTGAAGGTGCGGATTTCAGGTTTTTCTTACATCCTCTTGTCAATGCAACAGGACCTCGGCTTCTCGAGGGACAGTGCCAACTCCTTGGAATTCACCCCGTCGGCCGCGGGGCTGCTCGTGGTGTTCGTCGCGGGGGCGCTTTCTGATCGCTGGGGTCCACGCCGGATGCTTGCCATCGGGATTACGCTTTTCATAATCGGCGCAGTGATCGTAGGTCTGGCACCGAACTTGATCTGGATCGTCATCGGCCGAATTCTTGATGGCATCGGCATAGTCACCATCGCGATCGTTGCCCTCTCGTTGATCAATACAACGGTGACGGATCCGGGTAAGCGGGTTCGGGTATTTGGTTTCTACGCAGCGCTCACCCCAGCCGTCTTCATCCTGTCCCCGCCCGTGACTGCCCTAATTTTGGAAACGGCGGGTTGGCGGGCGGTGGTGATCTTATGGGTTGTCCTGGGCCTCATCACGCTGGCGGCAATTTTGCGCTACGTACCCAAGAGCACGACGAGAGCGGGCGGGGAGGTGGTGACGCCACTTTTGGCCGGCGCGGTCTTAGCCGGTGCTGCCCTGAGTATTATCAGTTTGGCAACAAGTGACGACTTCGCATTGTTCGCTGCCGCGATCGCGGTTTTGGCCCTATTCCCCCTCATCGTCATCATGTGGCGCAGTGCGACAACGACACTTGACTTTCGCTGGTGCCGCGGGCGGGGGTTGCTCATCTTGATCGTCGCCCTATGCGTGGCGTCCATGCCCAATCTCTTCTTCTACACCAATATGCTATTGCAGTACCGCTACGGCGTGCCAATCGTTTTCATTGCACTATTACTCGTCGTGCCGCAAGGGTTTGCGGTGGTTGGCGGTCTGCTCTCCGGCCCGGTGAGTGCTCGCATCGGACCGGCGAAGGCCGCTCTGGTAGCGCTCCTAGTCTGCGCCGTCACCTGCTTAGCGACTTTGTTTGTTACCCCGGATGCACCGATCTGGGTTCCCGTGTTGGTGCTTTCGGTGATGGCGGCCCCGATTTACTTCCTCGTTGGTCCTATCACCAACACTTTCCTGAGCCGAGCACCTGCGGAATCATCTGGTGCTGCGGCATCGATCAATAAGGCCGCAGGAAACATCGGCGGAGTATTCGGGGGGGCGCTGGTTGGCGCCTTGAGCTTTACTGCCTACCAGAATCGGATGGCCGGCATCCTCAACGCCGATGGCTTGCCCTACCCCGAAGCCGAACTCATCGCGGCTGAAATCCGCGGGGGAGCTGCCGTAGCGGAGGTGGCCGCACGAATCTCCGATCCCGTTGCAAAAGACGCACTGGTTTCAATAGGCCCTGTCTTAATTGAGGCTCAGTCCTATTCCTACGCTGTTGTCGGCGTAGTGTCAGCGGGGCTCTATCTCGCAGCTGCCGTCTTAATGTTCTTCTACCTACGCCGCAGTATGAGTCCCAGTGACGTAGGTGCCGGTCACGTGAGCCCCAGTTAAGGGAGCTGTCGAGTATTAGGTTGCCTTACTCAACCTAATACTGGTTGGCAACTAGTTGATTCACCGCTATGCTTACTTCATGACTGCCACTGTGGGCGCATTTGAGGCCAAAACTCATCTCTCCGAACTGCTAGCCCGGGTCGAGGAGGGTGAGCAGATCACCATCACCAAACACGGCCGACCGGTTGCACGGCTCACACCCTTCCTTGAGTCGTCAACGAGTCGCGACTGGTCGGCCTTCTGGGATCGGGTTGATTCGCGAAGAGTCGCACTCAGCCCTGGCACCTCCATCAAGGCAGACATCGAGGCTGGTAGAGCATGAAAACCTTTGTGCTCGACGCGTCATTGGCACTCGAATGGTTCGCTATGGGTGCATCAACCGAGGTGCTCGCCAAGCGATCATTACTCGATGATCACGTTGCCGTGGTGCCCACTCTGTGGCGCTTCGAGGTCATGAATGCAGTAACCACTTGGCGGCGTCGGGGAGATATCTCGCATGCAGATTGCGCGGTGCTGCTCCACGACATAATGCAGATCCCTTTCGGGACTGTGGATGAAGGAGACCCGGAACTTGTGGTTTCTCTGGCGTCTGCGCACGGACTCTCCGCATACGACGCCACATATCTCCGGGTAGCCATGATCACCGGAGATCCGCTAGCCACCTTGGATGCCGCCCTGAAGAGGGTCGCGAACGAGGTTGGCGTCACCTGCCTCTAAGGCTGCGGTTCGGTTCGGCATCTCTCGGAACAGGCAGTCGGTGTCCTCTTCGCCCTTCATAGCGAGCGGCCAGAACTGCGAACACTTCGGAAAATACATCGAGCCATCTGTCATAGACAGGCGCCCGGACACGGTTCCTTTGCCCGTGGCCAAAGCACCACCGTTTGCAGAGCTGAAATCTGTTGCGCTGCAGCAGGTTTCGATAGTGGGTCGCCGGGGGCTCGAACCCCGAACCTACGGATTAAAAGCCTTTCCGATCACACCGCAAAAAGCCGAATATCAAGTGATTGCAACGAATTCGAGCCCACCCCAGACCTACGCATTACGAGATTGCCACTACGCATGCATTCGCCCCTAGGACTTGATGCCTATCATCAACTTTAGTGACACCCAGACGCACTGAGCGACACGGAGAAAGGGCGAAGGAAAGGGCGAGAGTCCATGCGTAAATTCGCTGGGTCTGCGGCCAGGACCAACGCACCACCGATGCGTTTGTAAGGAAACGTACTCTCCTGCGCATGTATGGCTAGCCGACCGCTCTGTGTGCGCGGTCTTCGACCGACACGTTCCCGGCCCACGGATCAGGCGGTATCTCGCAACCCCGATGTGGCCGGGGTGATGTCGATGTGGAACTCAATGCCAAGGCCGCGCGCCAACCGCTCCAGCGTGCTAAACGTCGGCTCATGATCACCGGCCTCCAGACGCGCGACCGCAGGCTGCTGCATCCCCAACTGGCGCGCCAGCGCCGTCTGGGACAGCCCATGCTCCACGCGATAAGCCAGGACCCGCAGCGCCACGGCGTGCGCCAGCGCCGTGCGGATCTGCTCCGCACGGATCCCGTCATCGGCCAGATCCTCAGCGCGGATGTCACCCGCCGTACGCAACTCTGACAACTTCGTCATCTCAGTCCTCCTCAAGTTCTTCCAACCTCGCCACTGCCAGCCGTGCCGCTTTCGCAAACCGTCGATGGTCGACCTGCGCCTCGGGCCCGATCGCCGCGATCACGAAGACGTCGCCGACCCGCCGATACAACGCCCGCCAAGGGCTGCGACCCGCCCTCGGTCGCAACTCCCGCAGACCGGAATGGCCCTGAACCGCGCTGGTGTGGGGGAATCCCAACTGCGGCCCGAACGCCTCGAGCTTGTCTACCGCATGCAACAGGGCGTTGCGCTCAGTAGCCGGCAGCGACAGTCGCTCGTCTGCCGCCTCGTCCATGAACAGCACCCTCCACACGCGAGAATAATAACATACTTGTTATCGCAGATCTGGGTGACCCTGCATCACCTCCAACGCGGATGCGACTTTTGGAGGGTCTCGGATGGGCACTGTTGCGTTGCGCGATCGTAGGGCGTGCTGGATCGCGGGCGGAGGAACAAGTATTCAGATCGCGAGTTGGAGTTCGTCGAATGCGGTCGCCAGCCGGAACACCGGCGCGACCTCGACTCCCAGCTCGAAGTGTCCGCGGCGGAGGTTCTGGACGAAGACATGGCCTCGGATCACGATGCTCGCCGTTCGGTCGGTCTTCAGTCCACGCATCGGACGCAGCCGGGCCTTCAATCTGCCGTGGTCGCATTCACATCGATTGTTCTCGTACTGCCCGGTTTTGTGGAACGCCGCCGGGATCAACTCGTCGATCACGTTCGCTAGCGCCGGCGCCCGATCGGTGATGACCTCCGTCGGGGTGCGATGTGCCCTGAGCGACTCGGTGAAGAACCTTCGTGCGGAGGGGACATCTCTGTGCTTGGAGACGAGCACGTCAATGACCTGGCCGTACTGGTCGACCGCCCGGTACACGTATCGCCAGACGCCGTTGACCTTGACGTACGTCTTATCAACAAACCACCGGTCGCGGGTGGCATGCCGTCGCGGCCGGGCCGCATCGATCAACTCAGGGGTGAATCGCTGGACCCACCGGAACAAGGTCACGTGATCCACGTCGATCCCGCGCTCTTGGATGAGGCTCCGGACCCGGTAGGAAAGTCCGTACCTCAGGTACCAGCGGACCGCGAGCAAGATCACCTACGGAGGGAAACGGAACCCGGCGAACGCTGATGGAGCCTGAACGGGCGGTCTCGAACGGCGAGTGCGCTTCATCCCGCCACCCTCACCAATACCGGGCGATCCGTCAACGCACCAGTGCCTTCACGGGTGGGTCGCCGGGGGCTCGAACCCCGAACCTACGGATTAAAAGTCCGCAGCTCTACCATTGAGCTAGCGACCCAGAGAACGAATGCAAGCGTGAAAGCGGTGCATCACATCGCGACCCTCGGCTGCCGATCCTAGCCGGTGGGCAGTCGAGCGGTTTCCCAGCGTTGCCGCGCAGCTCCGGGCTGATCCGGGCGAGGGATAGCGGCACCCTCGATTTGAGCCCGCTACGCCTTAACGACCCAAACCAGCTTGCCCTTGACCTTGGTGCAAACCGCCGTCACGCCCTTTTTTGTGACTTTCGCGCCGGCCTTCTTGCATGGCCCAAGGGTCTTACCTGAGGTCGTTGGCTTAGCGGTGTCCACTTTCCCTGCCTTCAGATTCAACAGGCCGCTGGCGATCCGTGAAGCCGAATGGTCTCGGCCCTGCGTATAGCCAAACCAAACCCGAAGTTGATCGCCGATCAGTTCAACCGATGGATCCAGCACGCTGATGCCAGCGGGCGCATAGAGCGCGGTGTTACGCAAGCTCCAGGTCAAACCGTCCGCCGAACTCAAAATGCGCAATTGCTGGTTGGAGCCACCTCCACCGGTGGTCGACCCGATCATCAAAAAGGTGCCATCCGGCATCTGCAGGGGCGCCGGATCGACTAGTTCCGGATCACCCGCGATGATCCCGCCTAGCTTCGTCCAGGTGAGACCATCTGGCGAGGTCGCGATGTGAATACCGTGCTGGTCGGTGATCGTATTCCAGTAGAGCAGGTAACTGCCATCAGTCTTGCGTAGCACATGCGGCACCCCGCAACCGATGTCATCGAGCAGGATCTGCGGCTGCGCGGTCCAATGCAACAGATCCGAAGACGTCGCATAGTGGAAGTCCTTGCGCTGCTGAGTGCAAGAAACCGTTGCCGGGACATTCGGATTCATCGACGAGTAGTAGAGCCGGTAATCACTTGGACCCATTTTCACAATCGACCAGTCGAACCCCTGAGGCATGGTCGCACCGGCGACTGACGTCCAATTGGTGCCATCGGTGCTGGTATAGACACCGATTGGAATGTTGGTTGTGTAGAGGTAGTACGTGCCCGTAGCAGAGTCGTAGTAAACCTCGGGTGAGACACCGGGGGGTGAACTTGCAGTCGGAGCCGTGACTTCGATCGTCGCCCCGGCAATCGTCGTCGGAGTAGCCGAGAGGGAACCTGCTGCCCGCGCACCTGCCACCCCACCTAGCACCAGTGCTGAACTTGCGACCGCAACCAAAACCGAGCGCACCAACCGGCTCATTTTACCTCCCAAATAAAGTGACAAAATACTAGGTCACCGGTGAACCACTTGTCTAGGTCACCGCGGATTTGTCGCCACTAGGTCGCAGATCGCGCCTACCTCGACGGCGTTTGCTCCGCCGGTCGTACCCCAAATGACTTCTCCGATTCGAGTCACCACCCGCACTGACACATCACTTGTTGAGGTAATGCCCAGGCTCTGCCGGAAGTCGCCAACTGCGCCGTAGATGGTGATCGTGCGAGCGAGCACGATGGGGTTCTTGATGCTGGCCGCCATACCGCCGTCAATAAATCGGCGCACTAACTTGAACTTGCCCGACAGTACTGGCAGCTCCAAGATACAAGACTTCATCTCCCGCGTATTGAACGGCGATTCGGGGATGCCGCTTGCCGCTAGGGCGGTGATCCAGGCATCTACCTGAGACTGCTGCCACTGCTTGAACGCAATAACGGCCACATTGACATCGGCAGGGAACTGCAGCGGCAACTTAAACTCTGTGCCGAGCAGATCCCTGCCGATTACATTCGGGAATACCCAATTCTGGGATGCCATTTTAGATATTCGTTTAACTACTCCGCGATAGTGATGGTGACGTCGCGCGTGCTGCTATCAGGATTAGTGACCGTGACGACTGCAACACCGGCAGCTAGAGCTTTGGCGCCTGGGTTGAACTGTGCGCCGCCTTCTTCCTTGGCCTGAGTAAGTTCGAGTAACTCAGGCTTGTCCGTTGAGATTGTGGTGCCGGCAAGAGACTCAACATTGAAGACAATGAAATTACCGACCTTGGCGCTAGCTTGGGTCTGATCAGGGGCGACCATGATCGGGGCAATGACCTCGGTGCCTGCGCCTGCGGCACTCGAAGCGGCTGGTTCGGTTGACGATGAGCAGCCCGCGAGCACTGCCGCACCCAAAAGAGCAGTGGCACTGATAGCCACGAAACGCCGATTGCCAAACATATTTGCTCCTATTCTCGCCGGGGCTATCCCCGGGATGTCCTTAAACCATACCCGCAAAATCAGGTGGCGAAACATCATGACGTACCTTCCTTACGTGAACTTCACATGGCGAATGCCACTGGCCTCATTAATCACGGTCGCGGCCCTGTTTACCTTCGCGCCGGGCGCCAGCGGTGCACCATCAGCCGACCCGGTGGTTGGCGTGCTCACCGCCGGTGGGCAGCGCCAGTGGATTGATTGCGAAGGTAGCGGTTCACCGACTTTGGTCATCTCATCTGGCCTTGGGGCTGACAGCAGTATGTGGTCAAGGGTGCTGCCCAAACTGCGCACCATGACTCGCACTTGTATTTATGACCGGCCCGGACTCGGTAAAAGCCCGAAGCGCACCGGGGCGAAAGGCACCAATGCTGGTGAACACGCGAAGGAACTTAAGTCACTACTGATCGCCGCCGGTGAATCCGGCCCATTCATCCTGATGGGCCATTCGTACGCGGGATTGATAGTTCGCGCATTCGCGGCACAAACACCTGTTGAGGTGGCAGGCATGCTCTTACTAGACGCCGTATATCCAGGTATTCATCGCACATTTCTATCTTCATACAAGAGCCCGTGGCATGAAGGTGGTACGTCAATCGATATGGCAGCCAGCGAGCGAGCAACTAATGGTGGCCCTGACCTAGGTTCCACCCCACTAATTGTTATAACCGCCGGCTATCCGAGTAACGGCACGAGTTGGGCTGATCGCAAATGGAACGCGGAGCAGGATGCCGCTGCAAAGTTATCAACCAATTCACTGCACCTCGTCGCCAAGAAATCAGGCCACGTGATTCAGCAGCAACAACCAGCGATCGTTATTGCGGGGGTTAGGCGACTACTTGAGGCGGCACGTACTAGCACGCCGCTAGGTGCGACTAGGGGTTAAATCATTTCACCGGCATCGAGTTCGCCGAGTTGTTCTACCCGTCGCTCGTGGCGGCCGCCTTCAAACTCAGTTGAAAGAAAGACGTCTAGGGCTTCGAGGGCTGTGTCTGGGTCAGTGAAGCGCTCCCCGAAGCAGGCAACATTGGCGTCATTGTGGCGGCGAGTCATTTCGGCATCATCATTTGCTCTGATCACCGCACCGCGGGCTCCGGCAACTTTATTCACCGCCATCGCGATACCCTGCCCGCTGCCGCAAACGGCTACTCCAAGATCAGCATCGCCATCAGCGACCGCGTGGCCGACTGCGGCCCCGTAATGCGGGTAATCAACGCTGGCTTCGGAGTCGGTGCCTAGGTCAATGACGTCATAGTCATTCTCGATCAGCCATTGTTTTAAGGTGGTTTTCAGCGTGAAGCCCGCATGGTCAGATCCGATTGCAATTCTCACTTCGACTCCTTTGCTCCACTTTGAATAAGTCTTCCGCTAGTGACTTGCTGATCTCGCACCAGTTGGATCATTGTCTCGCGCCGCTCTGCGAGCAGTTGCATCGCGGTCTGACCAGGCTCGACCACACTCGATACCTCGGCACGATTTACCGCTCGGACTTGGCCAGATGCAAGTATCGCTGCGCCAACAACCGCAGCATTTGGCACATCAACCACCCCGAGTGCGCATCCCGTTGCATCAGCAAGGAGTTGACGGAAAACCCGATCGTGAGTACCACCCCCGACAAGTGGCACGACATCGGGTAAAACCGCGCCGGTATTTGTCACCGCGGTAACCGCCAAGGCGATAGCTTGCGCCACCCCCTCCAAGATACTGCGCAGCATGGCCGCACGATCGGTCGACAAACCAATACCGTGCCAGGATCCACGCAACTCCGCGTCCATAAATGGGGTGCGCTCACCTGCGACATATGGCACGTAAATCGGGTCACTCGACTGTATGCCATCGTTTAGTGCTGCCGTCGCTTCGGCAACGTCCGAGCCAAACCAGCTGAGGGCAGTTGTCAATGACAACCCGGCATTTTGCACCGCACCCATTCGAAACCAGCCAGCCCCGATGTCTCCAGCGGTAGCGAAAGTATGTGTCACTAATGAAGCATCGAGATCAGGTTGGGCTAGCACACTAACTATCTGTGCACCCGTGCCGACAGCGATGAACCCGTCACCGGGGCGAAGGCCTAGCCCAGCCAGTGCGCAGGCGGTGTCGGCTGCACCTATTACCGCTGGTATTTCACGCCCCAAATTTATTAAGCCAGCAGGGGCATTAGACCTCATGATTTTCGGAAGCAATTGCTCACTTAGCCCAGCCCACGCGAGCGCGGCCGGCGACCAAGTTTCAGTTACTACGTCACACAGCAAAGTACCGGTGGCATCACTTGGATCAGTTGCGATCGCTCCACCAAAGGCTGCACGCAGCCAATCTTTTGGCTGAAGCACGTAGCGCGCCCGCGCCATGACATCCGGCTCATTTGCATAAAGCCAGGCGACGCTAGTAGCAGCGAAACCCGGTACCGCCGGTGAGCCAAGTTGTGCCAATTGATCGGTGGAGAACTGCTGCGACATTGACTGCACCTGGCGCAGTGA
>CAMDKJ010000021.1 GCA_945900705.1 Bifidobacterium breve
AAGTTGGATCCGTAGGAACCGTACGCCAGCCCAGAACCAGTAGCCCTTCATCGCGCGCGATCCGCTCCACCGTACTTTTGCTCGCGGCAACCTCTTCGGCAGTCTGCGGTAAGAACGCGATGCCTACCGCATACTGCCCCGCTGGTGGCAGTTCAAATGCCACGTTTACGCGCAGGAAGGCATCTGGTACCTGCAGTAAAATGCCAGCACCATCGCCACTATCTGGCTCGCTCCCTGAGGCACCACGATGATCAAGGTTTCTAAGCGCCGTCAAAGCTTTAGCAATCACCGCATGGGAACCGGCCCCGGTGAGCGTTGCGACGAAAGCGACACCGCATGCATCATGTTCGCGCGTTGGGTCATAAAGACCCTGCGCGAAAGGTAAGTTGGTGAGCACAGACATCTAAGCCCTTTCGCCGTCGAGCCACCCTTCGGCAAAACCTCAGAGGGTGGATTTGACAGGACGACGTTGGCCTATCGGGTCAGATACTACCCGATCGCATTTAGGTGTCGCTCTCCACTGCCGATGTGGAGTGAAAATCACCTTGCGTGGTGGTGGACACCGCCGGGTCGGCCGCGACGCTTTCGCGGCCCGGCCGCCGCCGGGCGGAAATAAGCAGGTAGACCAGAGCCCCGATGCCAACAAGTAACGCGGTCCAGATATTTAGCCGAAGGCCCAGTATTGAATTGGCCGTATCAATGCGAAGGGACTCGATCCATAAACGCCCAGCGCAGTACAACGCGACATAAAGGGCAAATACCCGGCCGTGCCCCATGTTGAATCGCCTATCAGCCCAAATGAGAACTACCACGATGCCCAGTAGCCAAATAGACTCATAGAGGAAAGTCGGCTGGAAGGTGGCGAAACTTTCGTAGCCGGTTGGCCGGTGTTCGGGATCAATTTCAAGTGCCCACGGCAAAGTTGTCGGGGCACCAAAGAGTTCTTGGTTAAACCAATTACCAAAGCGGCCGATCGCTTGCGCTAAGGCAATACCCGGGGCAATCGCATCGGCGATCGGAGGCAGCGCCACTTTCGCGCGCTTGGCCCCGATCCAGGCACCTAGGGCGCCGAGGGTCACCGCGCCCCAAATACCGAGTCCACCGTCCCAGATTCGAAATGCTGCGGCTAATCCGCGGCCATCGGGGCCGAAGTAAAGTTGCGCATCACTTATCACGTGGTAGAGGCGGCCGCCCACGATGCCAAATGGCACCGCCCAGATCGCGATATCAGTTATCAACCCGGGCCTACCGCCGCGAGCCAGATAGCGCTTATTGCCGAGCCACACCGCAACCACGATGCCGATGACGATCAAAAGGGCATAAGCCCGGATCGGAACCGGACCAAGCTCCCATACCCCAGCCGGTGGGCTAGGGATAAATGCTGGCACCGAACCACCACCAGCACGCACGAGAGACCCGATGCCTATTTCGCCACCTCAGCAGCAATAGCTGCCTCAAGGGCAACGGGATCGGACAGGACACCGCCGTCGAGCAGAATGCCGTTTAGATACCCAGCCGGGGTGCCGGGCACCTCCTCCTTGAGGAAACTGTCATAGCTATTCGCTGCCCAACCGGTGTAAGTGCGATCTGCAACACAACTGTTAAATGTGTCAAGTGCCGGACCGGCGATACCAGCGCCTACGGCAAAAGTCAGTAATTGCTCGTCGCTGTAGCCATCACCTTCGGTCGCGGGCTGATTCTTGTACACCAAATCGTGGAACTCCAGCGCCTTGCCGGCGTCAGCGGCACAGCCCCAAGCCGCAACCGCCCGAACTGATGCGTCATTACCTAATCGCAAGTCCAAGAAGGTGGTCGGGCGCCAGATCAGTTGCACCTTGCCTTCGTCAGCGAGAGAGACAATGCCAGCACCGTTTTTCTCTTCCAAAGCCGCACATGATGGGCACTGGAAATCCTCCCAGATCGTCAGCACCGGGACACCTTGAGCACCGGGGTTGTATGGCAGGCCGTACTCATTGGGATCACCGGACGCAATCACCCCTGTCGGAAGGGCCGCAGCCGCATCCGCGGCCACCGTGGCTGGCGTGCCGGTGGTGTCGGTGCTCTTTGCCACCACCGCGATTGCGATGATCCCGACGACTACAACTAACACCGTGACCGCACCAAAAATGCGGATTGTGCGCTCTCGGCGCTTCTCACCGGACTGCGACGCCGCTCGAGCTGCCGCTGCCTTGTCACGCCGATTCTTGCCGCCCTCGCTCATCTGCAGTACTCCCTCAGGTCAAGAAATTGAGTCAATTGAAAACCACTTAAGGCCAACGGTACGGGACCTAGCCGACTCACCGGTGAACCCCCTCGGCCAGTTCGCCGGCAAAATTGCGCACAGCGGCGAGCGCGGCTGGCAGATCTGCCGCCTGTCGGATACAGCGGACAAAAGCCGAGCCCACGATCACCCCGTCGGAATAGGCCGCCACCTCATGGGCCTGCGCCCCGGTTGAAACCCCGAGGCCAACCGCAATAGGTAAGTCGGTGGCCAGCCTGGCTCGGGCTACCAAGCCCTGGGCCCCAGCACCGACTTGGCTTCGCGCCCCGGTCACGCCCATTGTTGACGCGGCGTAGACGAACCCTGAAGTGTTGTTAACTACCGTCACGATTCGATCATCGGTTGATGATGGCGCCACCAGAAAAATCCGGTCAATCTCATTGGCCTTGGTTGCGGCGAGCCATGGGCCGGCCTCCTCCGGGGTTAAGTCCGGGGTAATTACCCCATTGCCGCCGGCTGCTGCCAGTGCGACCGCAAACCGCTCAACACCGTAACGCTCAATTGGGTTCCAGTAGGACATCACCAAGATCGCCGCCCGCTCCCCGTCGAGGCGGCGAACAACATCTAGCACTACATCGGTGGTGGTTCCCGCGGATAACGCTGCGTCCACCGCGAATTGGATATCCGCACCATCCATTAATGGATCCGAGTACGGCAGCCCTACCTCAATGGCATCAACCCCCGCGTCGATCATTGCGTTCATTAGCTCAACGGACGCATCAGGGGTCGGGAACCCAGCCGGCAGATAGCCAATGAGCGCCGCACGATTTGCCGATTTGGTTTGCGCGAAGACCTCGGATAACCGCCGGCTCATCTACCCTCAGACATCTCGATACCTTCGGGCGCACCGATACCAAACCACCTAGCCGCGGTTGCAACATCCTTATCGCCGCGGCCTGACAAGTTGAGCAGCAATACCGCATCCGACCCTAACTCACGACCCACTCGCATTGCACCTGCTAATGCATGCGCCGTTTCAATCGCCGGAATAATCCCTTCGGTACGGCTCAGTAACGCGAAAGCCTCCATCGCCTCATCATCATTGATTGGTTCATATGTCGCGCGCCCGGTGTCATGGAGCCAAGAATGCTCTGGTCCAACACCTGGATAGTCAAGGCCTGCGCTTATCGAATGCGATGCGATTGTTTGGCCCCACTCATCTTGCATGACGTAGGTGCGGGTGCCGTGCAGCACTCCTGGTGAACCAGCAGCGAAGCGGGCCGCATGGCGACCGGTCTCGACTCCGTCGCCACCGGCCTCATAGCCGCGCAATTGCACCGATGGATCGTCGATGAATCCACTAAACAACCCCATCGCATTTGACCCACCACCAACACATGCGATGACCGCATCCGGTAGCCGGCCTTCAGCCTCTTGGATTTGTTTGCGGGCTTCGCGCCCGACGACCGACTGAAAATAGCGGACGATCTCTGGAAATGGCGCCGGACCGGTGACTGTACCGAGCACATAGTGAGTTCGCTCGACTGTTGACACCCAGTCCCGCATTGCTTCATTGATGGCATCCTTGAGAGTGCGACTACCAGCGGTAACTGAAAACACCTCAGCACCAAGTAACTGCATTCGAACCACGTTAAGGGCCTGCCGACGGGTATCTTCCTCGCCCATGAATACCGTGCATTCCAGTCCGAGGAGCGCCGCCGCGGTTGCAGTAGCAACCCCATGCTGGCCTGCCCCTGTCTCGGCAATCATCCGAGTCTTGCCCATCCGTTGGGTCAATAGAGCTTGCCCAATCGCGTTATTGATTTTATGTGAACCGGTGTGGTTTAGATCTTCACGTTTCAAATAAACACGGGCTCCCCCGCAATGCGCGGCAAACCGATCCGCTCGAGTCAGTGGGCTTGGCCTACCGGTGTACGAGCGCTCCAACTCGGTTAGCCGAGCGATGAAATTCGGATCAACAATCGCAGAACGAAATGCGGCATCCAATTCATCAAGTGCAGCGGTGAGCGCCTCGGGTACGAAGCGACCTCCGTACGGCCCGTAATGCCCCGAGACGGCTGCGGTGCTAACTGTTGTCAACTCTTACTCACTTCTACTATGCCGAAGCGCGGGGTGTGCGCCGGCCGTTACTAGATCATGAACCGCCGCCCGCGGATCTTTATCTGTTACCAAACTCTCACCTACGAGAACCGCATCTGCTCCGGCCTCGGCGTAGGCAATTAGGTCGCGCGGGTCGCGCACCCCTGACTCAGCAATTCGCACACATGAGTCGGGAATCATGGGGGCCAACCGGTTAAAAACTGTGCGGTCGACTTCAAGGGTCTTCAAATTTCGGGCATTGACACCAATAATGCAAGCACCCGCGTCTAGAGCCCGCTTCACCTCCAGCTCATCGTGCACCTCGACCAGCGCACTCAGGCCTAGACTCTTTGCCCGCTCCACCAAACTAACCAAGGCCGCTTGGTCAAGGGCCGCGACGATCAACAACGCCATGTCGGCGCCATAAACTTTTGCCTCCCATAGTTGGTAACTGGAGACGATGAAATCCTTGCGCAGGATCGGGACATCCACTGCAGCTCGGACCGCCGCGAGATCTGCCAAGCTGCCGCCGAATCGCCGCTCTTCGGTGAGCACACTGATGCAGTGTGCTCCACCTTCTTCATATGCGCAGGCCAACATTGCCGGGTCAACAATTTCGGCAAGGGCTCCGCGACTGGGGCTCGCTCTTTTGACTTCCGCGATAACGGCGACTTGGTCGCCTTTAAGAACTTTGAAAACATCAATTGCCGGACGCACGTGCCCCGCGCGTTCCTTCAAGTCATCAAGTGGCAACGATTCAACCCGCTCCGCGAGGTCTTCGCGCACGCCCACGAGGATGTCGTCTAGCATGGTCACGCCGCAAGGATAACCGCAGGCGCGTATGGCCTCCGTCAGACCCCCGAAGATAGATATGGAACGAAATTGCGGATGATTCCGAAGGCCAGCACAATACCTAAACTTAGATAAGTAATTTTATTGCGGCGCTGAAACGCCATGCGAGTAACGGCGCCGCGATACCCGCGCCAACTACGAACTATCCATAACACCCAAAGCACAATGGCCGCCGGCACCAGGGCAAAGATCAACACATTGTGATCAGCAGCCCCGGCTAGGTCGCCGTGGAGTAAATCGTGCATGCCACGCAGGAAACCGCATCCAGGGCAGTCAATGCCCAAGAATGCTCGGGTCGGGCACAGTGGATAGTGACCAGATTCATTCGGGTCAACCGCCCTTACGTAACCCGAGCCGATCAATACCAATAGCCCGGTACTTAATGGCGCTATCAGCCTGCGCACCAACGGGCGGGTGTCAACACGCGCGGCCTCGACGATGTCTTGCGGTGACTGAACCACCACGTGCCCCGCCTGCTGTATCTCCACTATCTGCTCCACTTCACTTATCAACCTAGCTTACGAGCGGTAATCGCACAGTAAATCGGGCACCGCCTTCGGGCGCTTGGCCAGCGAGAGCTTGGCCGCCGAGGCTTACCGACATACGCCCCACCAAAGCCAGCCCCAACCCGGTCCCGACCGCGCGCACTCCGCGATAGCGATCATGTAGCGCCCCCGGCTCAAATGCCACGGCAATATCTTCCGGCGTCAAGCCTGGGCCAGCATCGCGGACTTCAAGCACCGCAAACGGCCCATCGGCGAAAATGTTGAGCACGATTATCGATCCCACGGGTGAAACTCGAAGCGCATTCTCCGCGAGGTTGTCAATGACCTGCCGCAGCCTAACCGGGTCCACATGTGCGATGAGGGGCTCACTTGGCGTGTCACAGCGAAATTGCACTCGGTCGCGTGCACATCGATCGGCCCAAACTTCACCTGCCTCACGCACCACCTCACAAAGGTCGGTATCAAGTGGCGTCATTTGAAAATTGACCGCACCAAGCCGAGCGAGGTCAAGTAGATCAGTGACTAGACGGTCGAGGCGAGCGGCCTCAGCGGCCAAGGTGACACCGGTTCGAGTTACTTCACCCGGTGGGATGACTCCGTCAGCAAGTGCTTCGCCGTAACCCTTGACCGCCGTTAGTGGCGTGCGAAGTTCATGCGAGACCGATAGCAAGAACTCCCGCTGCCGACCTTCAGAGACCGCGAGTGCGGTGTTTAGATGGTTCAACGCCTCAGAGATATCTGCGATCTCACTAGGACCCTCTTCAATCAATAAGACATCTCGGGCACCGGAGGCCATTTGATTTGCCGCTTGCCTGGCGGCACGCAGCGGCCTTGTTAACCGCCGCGAGGCCCAATAACCAATCGGTATTGATATTAGGAGTCCTAGAAGTAGCGCCACTCCAAAGCGAAGCAGCAGTGCTTGAGCCGAACCGCCGACCACTTTGACCGGAAGTTGCAAAACCAATGCGGAATCACCACTCATTTTGCGGCCTTCAACGAGGACCGGGCCGCCAGCCGCCATCCCCTCGGTAGAAATTAACGAGCCACCCATCAAGCGCTGCATTTCGCCATCGGATAAACCCGGCGGCGGCGCGCTGTCGGAGCTGAGAATGTAACCAGTTATTTGCTCCGCAACCAAGGTGCGCTCGAGTTCTTTGGGCAGCAGGGAGCTCGGCCCCAAACCCATATCCATCCCTAGCCCACCACGATCAAGTGCAGCCGCGGTGATATCCGTCAAACGACTTAGGCGCTCACGTGATTGCTGCAATGCTGCCGCGTTGATTAATAAATAGGAGACCGCAACCGCGACGACAACTACGATTACTGCAACCGAACTGGTAAGAAGCACGGTGCGGGTCACGATGCTCATACGTGCCCGCCTAGTGGTCACGGTTCAAGCTCCGCCGAGTACCCAACACCACGTACTGTGCGAATCGGGCTGTAATTACCAAGCTTGGTGCGAACCTGCGCAACATGTACGTCAACGGTTCTGGTTCCAACAATTGCCGCGTATCCCCAGACTTCAGATAGCAGTTGATCCCGGCTAAACACCCTGCCTTGATTGGTCATGAGGTGCTCGAGCAAGTCGAATTCCGTGGCCGTTAAGTGCACTGGGTTACCGCCAGCGGTCACGCGTCGAGTCACTGGATCGACGATCACCTCGCCGAGAACTAGCGGCCCCTCGCTACTCGCTGCCTGCGCCGCTCTACGGACAACCGCCTTAACCCGCGCTACTACCTCGCGTGGGCTAAATGGTTTCGTGATGTAGTCATCGGCTCCGAGCTCAAGGCCGACAACGCGATCGACTTCATCATCCCTGGCTGTACAAAAAAGGACCGGAGTCCAGTTACTCTCGGCGCGCAATTTACGGCATATCTCGGTGCCATCCATCGAAGGTAGGCCTACGTCAAGGATGATCGCAGCCGGATGCAAGGTGCGGGCGGCACTGAGCCCTGCCAAACCGTCAGATTCAACCTGAACACCAAAGCCCTCGCGGGATAAATAAAGTCTTAAGAGATCAGAGATAGCCCGCTCATCTTCAACTACAAGAATTAGACCTTTAACCGGATCGGGGCTCATGCTTCTAAGACTGTCATGGAAATCATCGAATTAGCACCCAAGAAGACAATAACTGGATCAGGGATTCGTGAAGATTTGGTAAATCAGCTTTTCGGGATGGTACCTAGGCCAGCCTTCTGCATGATTTTCCCGACGACCGCGCCGACCACCACCAGTGCAGCCCCAATCCAGAACATCGGCCAGTTGCCAATGATCACCGCTAAGGTGCCCACGAAAAATGCAATGGTGATGATGACGACGGTGGTCCATGCTGCTGGGGTTGAACCATGGTGGCCCTGTTTTATTGGGCCAGGATTGGCGGCGGATTGGTTGGTGTGCCCTTCGCTCATGACTGTATCTAAGCATTAGGTGCACAGACCCAAGCATTAGGTGCACGGACCCAAGCACTAGGTGACCAATCTCAGGTGGTCGGGTCTTCACCGCGGTCGAGGGCATCCCACGCGGTCAAGGATGTCAGCGGCCCCCCGGGACTCGTGGTTTTAGCCTTCGCGGCCCGCTCATAGCGCCGGCTCAACCCGGGCCAGGTGCGTCCGCGAACCAACGTCAAGACACCCACCGCAGCCAACCCAATCCCACCGATAAGGCCTAGCAGCCACCACGGGGTGCTCGACCACTGCTCCGGGGCACCGCCGATGCGGCCTGACAACGCAACGCCCAACGCCGATTCCGGATCGAACCCAAAACCAATGGAACTGCCGATGGTGACCAATCCAGCACCCACCACCACCAAGCCAATGATCACCCGCGCCCAACCACGCGTCGCGAATATCCCAGCGACCGCAGCCAACCCCACCCAGCCCATCGCTGCAGCGAGTGCGAAAAGTTCTCGGCCCGCAAACGTGATTTCGGTAAGGGAACCGGATAGGCCCGATACGAGTGGGACGCTCGCACTCGCCCACGGCAGTGCAAATGCGGCAATAACAATTAGCCCGGACGCAACCAACCCCACCAAGGCCAAGCGATACGAATACCCCGGTCGCCGGCCCGCACCTGGAACCTGACTTGATTCAGGCACCGGAGGCTTCGGTCAAGGTTTCGGCAACGGCAACCGCGCGCAAGACCGCCGCCGCCTTGTTTTGGCACTCAGCAGCTTCTGATTCAGGAACAGAATCAGCCACTATCCCCGCGCCCGCCTGCACAACTGCCACACCTGCCTTAATTAACGCTGTTCGAATTGCGATTGCGGTGTCGACATTGCCAGCGAAGTCGAAATACCCGACACAGCCGCCGTAGAGACCTCTGCGGGTTGTTTCAAGTTCATCGATAATTGCCATCGCACGCGGCTTGGGCGCACCCGACAAGGTACCTGCCGGAAATGTTGCAGCTAGAGCGTCAAATGCTGTGCAATCTGAACGCAACTCACCGGTGACCGTCGATACTAGATGCATTACATGCGAATAGCGTTCCACTTTCATGAAGTCAACAACCGAGACGCTACCTGGCTCACAAACCCGGCCAATATCGTTACGAGCCAGATCCACCAGCATTAAGTGCTCCGCGCGCTCTTTCTCGTCAGCCAGTAGCTCTTCACCAAGTGCGGTGTCAGCTTCCGGTGTTGCCCCACGAGCGCGGGTACCAGCGATTGGGTGAACCACGCAGTGACCATCGGTGACAGTGACTAAGGCTTCAGGGGACGAACCTACGATCTCGAAGGCCGTGCGTTCTGTTAGCTGGCCCTCTTGATAATCAGGTTGAGAGAGATCATCTTGCGGTAGGCGCAAGAGATACATGTACGGGCTGGGGTTACTGGATCGCAAAATACGGTATACATCGAGGCCACTTGCTTCACATGGAGTCTGGAAACGCTGTGAAAGCACAATCTGAAATGCATCGCCAGCCCGGATGTACTCTTTGGCGCGCTCAACTGAATGCATGAACTCTTCAGCAGAAACGTTAACTCGGATATCTGCCTGCGCATTTGTATCGTAGGACCAAACACTGGTGGCTGGCGCCGCACCGAGAGCCGATTGCATTGAATCCAACCGAGTTACCGCGTCGCCCCATGCCTCATCAACACGATCATCTGAATCATCGAAGTTAATCGCATTCGCGATGAGGAGCACGGAGCCATCGGTGTGGTCAACTACCGCCAGATCGGTGGCGAGCAAAAATGCCAACTCGGGGATCTGCAACTCATCTGGGTTTTCGTCAGGTATTCGCTCCCACCGCCGGACAGTGTCATAAGTGAAATAGCCAACTAGGCCACCGGTCAGCGGCGGCAACCCGGGAATCGGTTCGGTGTGCAGGAGTCGAATGGTTTCGCGCAGGACATCAACCGGGTTGCCCGAATCCGGGACCCCGCGCGGTGCGCGGCCCAGCCAAGCGGCCGAACCATCACGCTCGGTCAACATGGCCGCGCAGCGCACCCCGATGAATGAGTATCGCGACCAAAGCCGCCCGGGTTCGGCTGACTCCAGCAAGAAAGTTCCGGCGCGATCACCACAGAGGGCACGAAATAGTCCGACCGCAGTGTGATCATCAGCCAACAATCGTCGAGTAACAGGAATAACTCGTCGATCTTTTGCCAAAACCCGAAATTCTGGAAGGTCTGGGACAGTGGAAATGTTCATAGTGAGACTTGGTTCATGGGGTGACCAACACGGTCGGTTGCGCACTTAGCTCAGTATCAAAACAGGATCGAGCGCCAGTGTGGCAGGCGACACCATGTTGATCCACCTCGAGCAAAATCGTGTCACCGTCGCAGTCCAGCCGAAGTGAGCGAACCTGCTGAAAATTACCCGAAGTCTCGCCCTTGATCCACAATCGAGATCTACTGCGCGAGAAATAGGTAGCTTGTCCACTTTCTAGGGTGATTTGCAGTGCCTCTTGATTCATCCAAGCCATCATCAAAACCTCACCTGAATCCCACTGCTGGGCGATCACCGGCACCAGCCCTTGATCGTTAAACCGCACGCGCGCAATGAGGTCGGTCTGGTAGGACATGCCTATATTGTGCCGTGAAGGGATTAATAGGCCAAGATGAGGTCATGACCGCCGCTACCTACAGCCATCGCGAACGCCTCGACCTCGCCGCGTTATTACTGGCCCTCGGCCCTGATGCTCCAACTCTGTGTGCAGGCTGGAATGCCGCCGATCTAGCGGCACATCTAGTGATAAGAGAGTCTCGGCCAGATGCGGCACTCGGTATTTTAGGTGGACCGCTAGCCAGCTGGACCCAACATGTGCAGGACGCGACCGCCAATTTGCCGTACGCCGAACTGGTCGCCAAAGTCCGTAACGGTCCCCCTGCCCTGTCACTCTTTGCCATTCCAGGGGTTGATGGGCTCGCCAATCTCTTTGAATATTTTGTACATCACGAGGATTTGCGCAGGGGCCAAGCCAATTGGCAGCCACGTCAACTCCCAACTGATTTTGCGGACCTCCTTTGGAGTCGCATCTCCAAGAGCTCGAGACTGCTCTATCGCAAGGTCCCGGTTGGCGTGGTTTTCGAGCGAACTGACGCAGTTGCCATGACACGACTTGTCGCCCGCAAAGGGAGCCCGTCGATTACTCTTCGCGGTGACGTTGGAGAACTCGTCCTACGTTCGTATGGCCGCACGGCCGTCAATTTGGAGACCGATGGAACGGCGGCTGCGGTTGCCGCGTTCAACAGCGCACCCCTAGGAATTTAATGCGTCATTAGTCGAACCGGGATTCCCGCCTCATTTAACGTTTGTTTCACCTGAGCAACAGTGAACTCACCGAAATGAAAAACACTGGCTGCCAAGACCGCATCTGCTCCTGAATTAACGGCCGGCGCGAAATCTGTTAGCGCACCAGCACCACCACTGGCGATAAGCGGCACCTGCACCACGCTACGTACGCCTTCAATCAACTGGAGATCGAATCCGGTTTTGGTGCCATCAGCGTCCATAGAATTCAGCAATACCTCCCCGGCGCCGCGCTTTGTGCCCTCTATCGCCCAGGCAATCGCGTCGATTCCGGTGCTACGCCGACCACCGTGGGTGGTGACTTCAAACCCGCTCTCGGTGCTAACTCCAGGTGGGCAGCGTCGGGCGTCTATCGACAGTACGACGCACTGAGCGCCAAAACGCTCAGCGGCTTGGCTCAGTAAATTCGGATCTGCGATCGCCGCCGTGTTCAAACTTACTTTGTCGGCGCCGGCGCGCAATAGTAGATTGAAGTCATCGGGTGATCGCACCCCGCCGCCAACCGTCAGCGGAATGAATATGCAATCAGCGGTGCGGCGCACTACGTCAAGCATGGTCTTTCGATCTCCACTTGATGCGGTGATATCCAAGAACACGAGTTCATCAGCACCCTCAGCGTCATACCGTGCTGCTAATTCAACCGGGTCGCCGGCATCACGTAATTCGGTAAAATTAACACCCTTTACCACGCGCCCGTCATCGACATCAAGACATGGAATTACCCGTATTGCCAGGCTCACGGGCGCGGTGGTCCCCACTCATAGGGGTCAAACCTCGGCTCAATCGCGGCGATGGCTTCGGCCAAAGTAAACGCCCCGTCATAAAGCGCCCTACCAACAATCGCACCTTCGATCCCCAAATGAACCATTTCGACCAACTTGTGAAGGTCTTCAAGTTTTGAAATACCACCCGAAGCAATTACCGGCTTCTTAGTAGCTGCGCACACATCTCGAAGGAGATGAAAGTTCGGGCCGTGCATCGTGCCATCCTTGGTCACATCGGTTAGCACATAGCGTGCGCAACCAGCTTCATCAAGGCGAGCGAGCGTCTCCCAGAGGTCGCCACCATCTTGAGTCCAACCCCGCGCCGCCAAGGTAGTGCCGCGCACGTCTAGCCCGACCGCGATTTGCTCTCCGTACTCAGCAATCACTTTGGCTGTCCATTCGGGATCCTCTAGGGCAGCGGTACCCAAGTTGACTCGATCACATCCGGTAGCAAGTGCCGCCTTGAGGGAAACGTCATCGCGAATACCCCCGGATAGTTCGACTTTCGCGTGGTGACGAACATCGGCAACGACCCGCGCTAGCAAGCCCGCGTTATCGCCCTTGCCAAATGCGGCATCGAGATCTACCAGATGGATCCAGGTAGCGCCTTGATTGATCCAGGCCCGCGCAGCATCGAGCGGTGAGCCATATGCCGTCTCGGTACCGGCCTTACCTTGAACCAGACGCACCGCCTGGCCCTGGGAAACATCTACGGCGGGCAGCAGGATCAACTCTTTAGTCACGCCCCGAACCATACTTTGAGGCCCTCGCGAACTGGCATGTGGACTAATCAAGTGAGCTAACCCAAGACTGCAGCAAAGCCAGGCCCGCATCGCCGGACTTCTCTGGGTGGAACTGGGTTGCAACAAGTGGCCCATCTTCAACCGCGGCGACAAAGTCCGTGCCGTGGGTGCACCACGTAACAACCGGTGGCTGCCGGTCAAGAGTATTTTCATTCAGTTGCCACTTGGTGACGCCGAAGGAATGCACAAAGTAAAATCTTTCATCCGCGAGGCCGCCAAATATCTTTGAACTCGCAGGTGCCCGTACGGTATTCCAGCCCATATGAGGCAAAATCGGGGCATCGAGTTGCTCCACCACCCCGGGCCATTGGCCAAGGCCCGCAACCTCGGTGCCGTGCTCATCTCCATTGGCGAACAAAACCTGCATGCCCACGCAAATACCAAGTACCGGGCGACCCCCGGAAATGCGTCTGTCGATTATTTGGTCACCTTGTACTTCGAGAATCCCACGCATACAGGCAGCGAATGCCCCAACACCTGGAACCACTAATGCATCAGCATTTACCGCACTATCAAAATCCGAAGTGACCGTGACGGTTGCGCCCACTCTTTCAAGTGCACGCTGCGCCGAACGCAGGTTTCCGGAACCATAGTCGAGAATCACAATGTCGCGAATGCTCACTTGCTGACGCTACGCCTTGTTAGCGGTCAAGGTGCCCTTGGTTGAAGGCACTCCCACCACGCGATCATCCCTAGCCACCGCGGCACGCAGGGACCGAGCAACCGACTTGAACTGGGCCTCAACAACGTGATGGGCATTGCGTCCAGAAATCACTCGTACGTGAAGGGTGATTTTCGCGGTTGCAACGATGGACTCCCAAATGTGCCGGGTCAATGTGGTGTCGTAGGAGCCGATGAGCTCAACAACCTCGGGTTCTTCATGTACTAAGTACGGCCGCCCAGATAGATCAACCGCGGACTGAACTAGGCATTCATCAAGTGGCACTAAGGCATCGCCAAACCGGCATAAGCCGGCACGATCACCAAGAGCCTCATTCAATGCTTGGCCGAGCGCCAAGGCGGTGTCTTCGACAGTGTGATGCGCATCGACCTCGAGATCGCCCTTCGTTGTTACGATCAGATCGAATCCTCCGTGTTTGGCTAACTGCGCCAACATGTGATCAAAAAATGGCACCCCGGTATCGATAGTGCTTACGCCACCGCCATCGATGTTCAATTCGACAAGCACCTGGCTCTCTTTGGTGCTTCGCTCAACCCGCGCCGTGCGATTCATGATTGCCCTTCGTCACGTAGCGCGCTCATCAGCGCGGCCCTAAACCTATCGTTTTCAGTCGGGGTTCCGATACTCACTCGCAGGTAACCTGCTGGGCCCGTGACCCTGATCAGCACCCCCTGATCCAATAATCGCTGCCAGATTCGATCGCGATTACTAAAAGTACCAAAAAGAACGAAGTTGGCCTCGCTAACCGCGACGTTTAACCCCTGAGCGATAAGCCACTCCTGCATCGCATCACGCTCCTGTCGAATTGTCGCGACTTGAGCCTGCAATGACTGAGAGTGAGCTAGCGCCGCCACCGCAACCGCCTGAGTCACTGACGAAAGGTGGTACGGCAGTCGCACCACGCTCAAAGTGGCGACCACGGCCGGATCGGCAGCAGCTGCGTAACCCAACCTAGTGCCAGCCATCCCAAAAGCCTTACTCATGGTGCGCGTAACAATCAGGTTCGTGAACTCTGAAAGTAGTTCAAGTGCGGATGGGGTACCGACCCGTCGAAATTCTGCATAAGCCTCGTCGACAATCAAAATTGCTCCGCACTCCCGCGCGGTAGCGAGCAACCTCGTTAGGTCGGCAGCGCCCAGTGAGGTACCTGTCGGGTTATTGGGAGACGTCACTAAAACTAAGGTGGGGCGATTTTCGATAATTTGGTGGCATGCGGCCGCAATGTCAATCGTGAAATCCGCACCCCTTGGAAATGAGAGATAGGTGGTGAAGGTGTCGCGCGCATACTCCGGATACATCGAGTAAGTCGGATCAAAACTCATCGCGAGGCGACCCGGACCGCCAAAGGCTAAGAACAGCTGGTGCATTACCTCATTTGAACCATTCGCCGCCCATATCTGCTGCCAAGGGATTTGCACACCGGATTCACGGTAAAGATAAGCTGAAAGTTCTTGTCGCAGCTCCACCGCATCACGTTGGGGGTACCTATTAAGCCCTTTAGCCACCAGATGGACCGCCTCGGTAACCGCATCTACAACGTCATCGGGCAGCGGAAAGGGGTTCTCATTTACATTCAGGCAGACCGGTACGTCTAACTGCGGTGCACCGTATGAGATAACTCCCCGCAAATCATCGCGGACCGGAAACTCGAAGACGGATGGCACGTCAGTCCACTCCGCGCACAGCGCGAATGCGGATGGCATCACCATGTGCAGGGAGATCTTCGGCCTGCGCCAGCGCAATGATGTGCCCGGCGACATCACTTAGAGCTGCCTGGTCGTAGTCGATGATGTGCACACCGCGAAGGAATGACTGAACAGATAAGCCAGAGGAGTAACGCGCACTCCCACGGGTCGGTAGCACGTGGTTAGAACCGGCGCAGTAGTCGCCGAGTGAGACAGGCGCCCACGTGCCAACAAATATCGCGCCGGCATTGCGCACGCGCATGGCAAGTTGACGGGCGTTCTCAGTTTGAATCTCTAGGTGCTCAGCAGCGTAGGCGTTCACCACTCGCAAGCCGGCTTCAATGTCATCAACTAATACGATCGCGCTCTGAACACCACTCAGTGCCTCGGTAATCCGCTCGACGTGCTTGGTGTTGGCCACCTGGCGAACCACCTCTACGGCAACAGCATCGGCAAGTGCCGCCGACGGAGTTACTAATACTGCTGCAGCCAAGACATCATGTTCAGCCTGGCTTAGTAAATCGGCAGCCACATGCCGTGGATCAGCGGTATCGTCGGCCAAAATAGCAATCTCGGTGGGACCAGCTTCACTATCGATGCCGATTACCCCGCGTAGTGCCCGCTTGGCCGCCGTCACATAGATATTGCCGGGCCCGGTTACCAGATCAACAGCCTCACATCGGCCACCGGCTGGCAGGTCAACCCCATAGGCCAACATCGCTATGGCCTGAGCGCCACCAACCGAATAAACCTCGTCAACCCCAAGCAGCGCACATGCGGCCA
>CAMDKJ010000022.1 GCA_945900705.1 Bifidobacterium breve
CTCATCATTATTGCGCTGGTAATTGGCTTTGTGGTTTTGGTCGCCGGTGGCCTGGCTTCGATAACCCCTGGATCAGGCGGTGCTCCCTAATGCCCGCCAATGGTGGCACCGGATCCAACCTGGACCTACTAAAAGGTTTGCGCGAGCTGTACGAGGTGACAGGTGGCGGGTCTTCTAAGGTCACCGTCGCGGTGATTGACGGCGCGGTTGACTTCACCCATGAGGTTTTCAAAGGGGCAGATCTGCGAACGGCTTTGGGAGCAAACACCATGTCTGCCGAGGCCGGCGACAAAATGGCTGAGCACGGCACCCATGTGGCGAGCATCCTCTTTGGCCAGCCTGGCACCGAAGTTGAGGGTATTTGCCCAGGAGTTAGAGGGGTCATCATCCCCGTGTACGACGCGGCATCAGGTAGTGCCCCTCAGCTAGAAGTTGCTAGAGCAATTGAACTAGCCATTGAAGAAGGCGCCGACATCATCAATTTCTCCGGGGGCCAGTACTCAGATACCGGGGTCGCTGATCAATGGCTGTCTGATGCGGTGGTCAGATGCGCCGAGGCCGGTGTCCTCTTGATCGCCGCAGCGGGTAACGATGGCTGCGAATGCCTACATGTGCCGGCTGCGGCCAGTACGGCGTTGGCGGTCGGAGCCATCGACTCCTCGGGTGAGCCCATGGATTTCAGTAACTGGGGCCATGGCTATTCCTGCAATGGGATCACCGCGCCAGGGGCGGAGATTCTAGGGGCCGTACCCGGCGGAGGAGTTTCAAGGCTCAGCGGCACTTCGTTTGCCACTCCAATGGTGGCGGGGGTAGCGGCCCTGCTGCTGTCTCAGGGCCGCGAAAGTGTTTCGGGGGCAGCCCCCAGTTCATTGATGATTCGTGAAATAATGCTGCGTGGTGCTGCACCATGTGGTAGAAATGATGTAAATATCTGCCAGCGCCTGCTGTCAGGAACTATCGATGTTGAAGGAGCAGTGGCGGAAATGAGTGAAGCAATGGTTGTAGGGCCAACGGGTGTCTCCCCAGCAGGCGGTTGTGGCTGTGGCGGGCCCACCGATAGTTCAAATGCGGAGCCGGCTGTTTCCGCCTCCTCGTCTATGCTGTCAGGGGTGAGTCCGTCGATGGCCGACGCCCCTGAGGGTCAAAACATGGTTTATACACTTGGTAACTTGTCCTATGACTTCGGTACCGAGGCCCGGCGTGACTCCTTCAAGCAATTGATGCCACCGGTTGAAATCAACGGTGAAATAGTGCCCCCGAATCCCTATGACGCTCGCCAACTTGTTTCTTATCTTAGCGATAGTTTGTCTGAGGCCCGGGCGCTAACCTGGACCTTGAACATAGAACTTACCCCCGTGTATGCACTGGAGCCGACCGGTGCTTTTGGGGCTGATCTGTACGCTCGACTCCTCGACATGTTGGCGGGTGAAATCCAGGCCGAGGACGACGAGAGCTACATTCAGCGCGTAAGTATTCCCGGCAAACTCACAGGCAACACCGTGCGCTTGTTCTCCGGCCAAGTGGTGCCGGTTCTCCAACTTGAAAATCCACGCGGCATGTATGGCTGGAAGCAAAATGCGCTCATCGCCCAGGCTGCAGAAGCTGTCAGCGGTCGGTCAACGGCAACCGCCGATCTGAACACCATCCAGACTAACTTGCGCGGATTCCTCGACCGCATTTACTACGACCTACGCAACTTAGGCGTACTTTCAAGTGATCGAGCTCTCAATTTCGCGGCGACCAACGCATTCCAAGCCGCAATGGTGTTCTCAGAGGCCTTAGGCGGTGGTATGCAACTTGAATCCATCGAAACTGAAATGTCGCCATTTGCCCGCGCGGACTCCGATGCATGGGACGTAAAGATGAAGTTCTTCGATCCGGAAAACACTCGCCGGGCCCGTCGCGTCTATCGCTTTACCGTCGATGTCAGCGAATTGATGCCGGTCACCTTAGGTGACGTCCGCAGCTGGACGACGGCAAACTAAGAATTGGCAACCATGTTCCCCATTCAAGCGCCACCGGTGCGGAGGCCGGAAATCGTACAGCCGTCTTTGATGGTTGATGTGACCTCGGGCACGATTGAGCACCTGCTTGACGTTTATATGCACTTAACCCACGGGGCTAACTACAACGACCCATCCCCGTGGGTAAGTGCCTCATTTTCCCCGAGAAATAGGTCCAGATGAGTGCGGTCAAGAAGTCGATAGAGGGTGAGAATCCACCGCCTCGGGCGGCGTTGCCCAAAAAGGCAAAGTCGGAAAAGCCCGTGTCGAAGGGAAAGGCAAAAGGCCCCTCAAGTGCGGCAGTGGGAAAAATTAGAACCACCGTTAATTCGGTCTCACATGATCAGCACCCCGGTCATTATGTGCACCCTCGAGGCCATAAATTGGGAGAAGACATGCGGGTGACCCATGTTTACGATTTTGTTGATGTCAATCACAACGGATCCGGTATATATGCACTAGCTCACTGGGCTAAATTTTTGGAGGTGCACGCAGCTTCTGAAACTGGATTTGCGGACGACAGGTCTATTGGGTTTATCCGCGGCCTTACCCAGCGCTAGGAATTTTCGTGCCTGATCTAAATGCCCTGCCGGGGGTGCTCCGTTTGCGGGCGCTCACCCAAGGGGACCCGCGCGTGCTCACCGCCGTCATTGACGGCAGCCCGGTTATCACTCACCCATCATTTGATGGTGCTGACGTAACAGCGGTGCGGGGGTACTGGCTTGATGACCGCGAAGATTCAGAAGGTAGTACCGGTCACGCAACCCACATCACGAGTGTAATTTTTGGCCAACCCGGAAGTGAAGTACCGGGTTTAGCCCCGCGGGCTCGTGGACTTTTCATCGCATCGGGAGTTGATGATGACAGCGCCGAATCCGAGATCGGGATTGCGCGAGCTATTGAGTATGCGCTATCGCAGGGAGCCCAAATCATCCATTGCGCTTTTTGTCACCCGAGCCAAACTGGACAAACGCAGTCCTGGCTCACCGATGCAGTGCGCAAAGCCGAGGAAGCCGGCGCGATAATTGTGGCGCCAGCCGGGAACGACTACGGCGAGAACTGGTGCTCACCGGCCGCAATGTCGACCGTTCTGGCGGTGGGGGCGCTCGCCGACGACGGTGCTCCCATGCATTTCACAAACTTTGGCTCCCGATATGACGGGCATTCGATCATGGGCCCGGGCGAGAACGTCTTGGGGGCCAAGCCCGATGGTGATGTCGTCAATCAAAAAGGCACCAGTGTGGCGGCGCCGGTACTTACCGGTTTGATCACCGCGATTACGTCGGCTTTGGTGCAGGCTGGCCGCCCGCCGAACCCACAGTTGGTTCGTAATGTTTTGCTAGCAACGGCACGACCATGTACAGGGGCAGGGGCCGATCGGTGTATCGGTGGTGAGGTCGCTGTTGACCGAGCCCTTGAAGTACTTTTCGACGGGGTGGCGATTGCCTCATTCGCTGTCGACAATGCGCGAATCTTGGCTTTGCAACCCGCCCCTGATGCGCCGTCGGCACTGCAAGAGCCACCGAGGCCAGCTAGTCAGTTTCAACTGCCACCACATTCGTCAGCTACTCATCACACCGGAGAACCACCATTGCCCCGTGAGGCATACAAGCGCGAGGAGCGTAGAGGTGATGCGGTAGTCCCAGCCGTGGTTGAACCGTCGATCAAGTACCCTGCGCGCACTTTTGCGATCGGCACCATCAGTTACGACTTCGGTAACGAAATCACCCGGGATTCATTTACCGAAGCGATGGGCGGGGGTTACGGAGTCGGTACCGGGGTGGCAACTGACCCGCAGTCAATGGTTGATTACCTTGACACCAATCCCGCCGAGGCCCTTCGACTTATCTGGGTACTTAAAATTAATGACGAGGCACGGTTTGCGATCACCCCGGTTGGGCCCTTTGCCTCTGACGTTTACGACATGTTGGCTGCCCTATTGCAAGGCCAAGCAAAGGGCAGTATCTCGGTGGTGTCTATGCCGGGTAGTGCTGAAACCGGCACCGTGACATTGCTTGACGGCACCACCTTGCGCAAGCTGCACCGCAATGGGTTGCGTGGTATCTATGGCTGGCATCCGGCGAATTTGGCACAGCAGTGCCTTGCTGCCGTTCACGGTGATGCATTGAAAGGCGAAGAGAAGGGGCTTGCGGCAAAAGCCAAATCCGAATCCGCTACGGCAGGTGCTGATGACGAAGTGTTCGGAATCGATGGGATAGCAACTGATATCTGGACCCGGCTTCGGATTGAACCATCAAGGGATGTGCATTTAGCGGTACAAGATTTCTTGGAGGAGATTTATTTCCGGGCGCCACAGGATCCATCAATCTCTGTTGAGCGTGCCCTGAATCTGGCGGCAACCAACGGGTATCAAATTGCTATGGCATTCTTGGATGCTTTGAATGACGGGCTGCAGTATCAGGCCTACGGCACGGAGTACAGCCCATTTAGCCGGGTCGGTGGAAACTGCTGGGAGATAGTACTTCGTTTCAAGGATCCAGCACGTGCCACTCGTGGTGCCCGCGAATACCGGTTCACCATTGACGTAGCCGATACTTTGCCGGTGGCCGTTGGTCGAGTTAGGCGTTGGGCGGCGGTTCGGTGAGCATGGTACTTGGGCTAAGCCCCGCGGTAACAATCAAGTCTGCCGATGCAAACTGGAGTGAGTTGGTCGGCCCGAGTGGCTCATTGGTTGTGCCGGCTGATTTCGCCAGTACCTTGCCGGTTAACGGTGCCACCCCGTCCTCGGCGCCGGCGGACCATAACCTAATGCAGAAATTGGCCGATGGGGGGTTTTTGGCGGTTACCGCTTATGAGGGCGATACCCCACTCGCCACTTTGGTGCCAGGTATTAATCCACTGCCCTCGGTCCCGGTAGATGCATCTTTGGGAACGGCGTATCGGTTATCGAGGTTCGCCTACCTGCATCGCACCCAACGTCAAATGCTAATTGAAATACCGACCACTTCTGCATACATACAAATTCACGATCCGAGAGTTGCGGCGGTGGCGGCTGCCCTCGCATTCGATCAAACTCCGACTGCCCTTTCGACTGCGTCAGGGTTAAGTGTTTCTGGGGTCTGCGAATTAGTCGGTCTGATGCGCGCAATCGGTATCGCGGTGCCGGTGGCCAGAGGCCTGAATTTCGTGCCAGCTGTTGAGTCACTGATTAGTTGGTTCGAACGTGAGGCCTTGCCACGTGGTTTTTCGCACTCGGGGCGGGTGGTCGGGCTTGATCAAATTCCGGTTGAAGGGGCAGATTTGAACTTTCAAGTGGGCTTCGAGATGCACCATGACGGTTCGAAGCGGACGGATATCGGAGTTCTTTTGCCATATGCGGGTGTCGGTACCACCGGACCGTTGGCACTTCTTGACCCCGACGGCTTTTATGAGTTTGATGTCACTGAGGATGTCGGGTCATTTATGGGTGTCTTCGTGCGGCTAGTCTGGCCACAGGAGCCTTTGGAGTTACAAGCACAGGCGCTCAGCTTGGATGAAACCTTGCGGGCGTTGGGTGCCAGTAGCCGTTTGTCGACGAACCCAGACGCTAGAAAACTTGTTGATGGCTTGGGCTTGCCGCGCATGCTTGGGGTGCTTCCAGGGCGAAGTGATGTAGTGCGGATGATTTTCAACATTCCAGACATCGCGGCACTTTCACTAGCCGGTCAGCTTTTAGCCGATGCCGGAGTGCCTGCGGCTAGTTTGATTAACTTCTCGGCGATTGAGCCGATTGTTGGGGGGCCATCTCCTCTCCGAATTGCGGTGGACATGACAAACACTGGTCTGGGCTCGCGAGTTGGGTTTGAAGTTTTCACCCCGCAGGCAATTGCGCTGCTGGCCCCAGTGATGACCGAACTAGGTGTTGATCAGCAGATGCAAGAGAGTGTCCTAGTGGCGGTTGCTGAGCCCGATAAAGAACGCACGATTTACCAAGATAACTCCGATGGTTCAGTTTCTGATATCCCGATAGCCCACCAACGCATTAGTTTGATTCACGTCAAGATCGGATTTGAGGAAGATGGTCAGGTGGTCGTAAAGACTTACGTCGTGGCGAAAAGTACAGCATTAGACGAAGTCGGCAAGTCTGTTGAAGATTCAGATATTCCAAAGTCGTGGGAGTTTCACGACCTACTTTTCCATTCAAAAACACGAGATGGCCGAGTGCGTAGCAAGTTAGGCGGTACCGCCCGATTCACGATTAGGCCGCATCCCGAGGAGCCCTCGACCCAGCCTGTGCCAGGTGACATCTTGTTACCAAGTATTGATATCCCTAACGTTATTGCGGGTGATCCGCCATTCGGAATGGTGCTTGAAAAGCGTACCTCGATTCGCGCTTGGGATGGTCCGGAACTGCCCGTGGTTAAACTCGCTGAGCTACTTGCGCGCGTGATGCACCTAATTCCGCGAAGTGTCGAAATGTATGGCCAGGTCGAGGAACGTCCCGGCCGTATCTATCCATCCGGCGGTGGGCTTTATGAGATTGACATCGTGGTGTTCGCCAGTCGAGTTGCTGGCCTAGCGCCCGGCGCCTATGTCTACCGCCAAGGCTCACATTCACTTGGCGCCTTGACCGGTGAGCTCGAGTACCAACAGAAAGTAATCTTTGGCGCCAGTGAGGCAACCGGTGGGGGGATGTCCAGGCCCCAAGTGTTACTGGTACTTGCTGCACGTTACCCAGACATCGCGACCAAATATGAGGGCATCGCATACTCACTGATGCTCAAGCATGTCGGAGTAATGATGGCGACCATTCAGTATTCTGCGACGGCCATGGGCTTAGGGTCAGTTCCATTAGGTACAGGTGATAGTGATGCATTTGCCCTGGCTACCGGACTTGACTACTACACCCAAGGGTCAATCGGTGAAATCGCTATCAGTCCGTTGGACTGACCTGCGGATTTTCGACTAGGAGTTATTGATGTCGGGGCTTGTCAATACCGAGGTTGAGCCGTGGGAGTTTAACCTTCCAGCGCTTGCTGCATTTCAGGTGACACCGGATGGGTCCCATGTGTTGACCATGGCTGGCGGAGTAGATGCCCAGTGCGAAGCAATGGTGCTCAGCAATTTGATTGATCCGCTGGCTTGGTGGCGGCGGGGGTTCTGGTTGCTCAATGGTTCGGTCATGGTTGACCCTGCTGGTAGAGCGGTATTGATTTCTTCGGCCCCAGAACTTGCAGAGCGGGTTATCATCGGGCTTGCGAAAATGGGCTGGAGTTGTTTGGGCGACTTTTTAATTCCTGCTCGGGTGGTTGCTGGCCAAGTTATCGTGTACCCACGCCAGTCGCCGGTGATCTGTTCGGCCGCCGTGGCCGTAAGCGAGTCATTGGATATCGAACAGTTTGTGCGTCCCGGGGGTAATGCCGTGGGGGTTGCGCTTAGCCGTTGGCCGGAGCCGATTGCTTTGGTGGCCATGGCAACTTTAATGCCCGAGCCACCCGAACCGGTTTCACCTGGGATTGGCCGGGCTCGAATCGCGCGGGCGCTCTTGGTTGAGGTAGCGGCGAAGGAGCGCACACCGAGTGAGCTACTAGATATTGTGACCGGCCTTGCAGTGTTACCGGCATGGGTCAGTAGTGACCCACTGCGGGTGGTGACGGACCCGGATGCGCAATGGGCATCTGACGATGCGCAGGCGGTGGCCATCAAAGCCAAGGTTGCTTTGGTTGCTGCGCTTAACGAGCTTGCCGATTGGGTGGCGAAAAATAATGGCTAGCGACGAACTGGCCGTGCTGCCGTCAAGTGTCTGGTTAGCCTCATATCCAAAATCTGGGAACACCTGGTTTCGCTTCGTCTGGAAGGCGGTCGAGTCGGCCCAGGATGAAAAATTCAAGCCGCATGAGTCCGCGCAGCCATGCCAGATGGAGTACCTGACCACTTGGGGTATTGATGCCAGGCGCCTTAGTTGCGACGAATTGGACTTACTGAGGTCAAGATTGGAGTTGGTTACCAACGACCGGTCAGGTCGCCCAACCCTGCGCAAGACCCACGAGAAGTTTCGTAGCGCACCTGATGGCTCGGGGTTATTCCCCGCGGCAACCTCGCGTGCTGCCCTGGTGATTATTCGAGATCCACGTGATGTCGCGTGTTCAGCCGCTCGGCATTTCAATATGAGTCTGGACGGTGCGGTTGATCTGCTCTGCCGGCGCGATCCACAATCCCCTGGAACCCCATCGGTACTTATGAGCCGTCAGCCGCAAGGCTCTTGGTCAGAGCACCTTGATAGTTGGCGCCGTTTACCCACCTACCCGGTCGCGGTCTACCGCTATGAGGATTTCTTGGCAGAGCCGCATGCGACTTTTGGTGCAGCATTGAAATTCTCAGGTCTAGAAGTTTCGGAGAGCGAGCTTGTCTACGCCGTCGAATCAACGCGTTTTGACAAACTGCAATCGCGTGAGCGTGAAAGCGGGTTTAGCGAGCGCGCGACGGGCACCGAGGTTCCTTTCTTTAGAAAGGGCCAAGCCGGGGGCTGGCGCGGTGAGCTAAGTGCTAGCCAAGTTACTAAGATTGAGCGCAATTGCGGCGCCTTGATGGAAGAGTTTGGCTACGTCATCGAAGGTAGGTTGACATCAGCTTCCCCGTCCACTGCGAACCAGGTGAAGCTATCCGGTGACAAATTGTTTGCGGCTGCCGTGCCGCCAAAGCAGGATGTGCCGCTCGACCTCACTACTTGCTTTGTTAAAGATGACCGGGTGATGACCTCACAAGTTGGCGACGACTTAGTACTTGTGACATCTGACTACGAGTTGATGGGCCTTGACCAAATGGGGGCGTTGATCTGGGACTACCTAGACCACCCGATGTCATTTCAGGAGTTAGTAGACACCCTGTGTGAACAGTTCGGGATAGATTCGACTACGTGCATAGACGACACCACGCCGATGCTGCAATTATTGCTAAACGGTGGCGCGCTGAACGTCATCACTTAACGGCGGGCACGAAGTTAAGATTTCTTAGCTACCAGAATATTGGTGTCGGGTTAAGTTCAGGTTCCGTTAGAGCGGTATCTCGCCACCCCATCTTCACCGGTACTTCGTACAATCTTCCTGGTGCAAACCGAGGCCAGAAGTGTCGGATGCCTGGTACCACGACTTTAACAACTGGCATGCCGATATCGGGCTTGGTCATATTTGCCACCGACATAGTCATGCCGTGATCAGCAAGTAGTGTGACCACCTTTTCAACATTGGCCTTGCCATCGGTGTTCCAGTCGTGCGCGTGATCGGTTGGTGTGGTGAGGGCTAGATTGGGGTCAGGAAGCACATATGGGTGCTGGTCCATTGTTGGCGTGTACCACCAATTAACTTCTGGCTTTGAAACGTCTAGTTCGGTGGGCGCACCTTGGGCCTCCATTGAGGCGATCATCCCGAGCATCTGATTCATTTCGGTTAGTGAGCGGAGCAGCGCCCCACGTGGGTCACGGTGGGCGCCGAAACCAAGGAGGATTCGAGGGAGTCCGGTACGCGCCTTCGAGGCGGCCACGAATGCTGGGATGCCGAGGTCACTGGTCACATCGAGTGCCCAAATATCGCGGTCAAGAACTTCGCTGTAATGGGCTCGCAGGCGATTGAAATACGGATCGGCATAGGTGGTTGCATAGGCGTCGATATCGACTCCTGGCCTATTGATCCCGTTGTACCACCAGGTTGAAACGGCGTCACGTTCAACCAATTCGAAGAAACCTTGTAAAATGGCATCTTCGATTGAGGTACCAGCGGCATTGCCATTTGAATCCGAACTGCAACCGTTGCGTGGGTATTCGCCCACGTAGTTATAAAAGGTGTAGGAGGTTGGTAGCCACACGCGCCGTTGCTCGGTCAACGACCAAATTGGCGACCAAGGCATTTCCACATCCGGATCGAATCTCTTCGGGATTACATGCTTGCCGTTGCGGGAGGCGTTCCATTCCTCGCGGGTGTCGTACTGGTAATCACTAAATAGCATGCACGACCGCGGGTCAATCGCCAGTTCGCCAAGTTTGGTCATCGAGTAAACCATGCTCGGTTCATCGCCTGCATAGGTTGCGGCGTAACGTTCGATGGCTTCTGCCAAGGCGCCCGCCCGCGCCTGTTCAGGGGTTGTGCCTTTACCGCCGGCATTTTGCCGAAACCCGCATACTTTCGCACCCTTTTTCACGGTGGCGAGGTTAACCCCCGACTCAACAACGTGCGTGACGTCATTGTCCAAGTTCGTGCGTTGTAGGTGTTCAACTACGCCGGTGACGCGGCTGACCTGGTGGCCATAGGTGTCCAAGGTCTGTTGCGGGGTAAGGCGCCGGTAGCTGCCATCATCTTTGGCATCGAGCGCACCTGTTTCGAGAACTATTTCAACCGGTGCGTTTTCTAAGGTGAGTGGTTCACCGCAGGTCTCGCACTGCGGTCGTCGCACTACGTGGTGGATGGTGCGGTCACCGTTTAGGTGGTCGATAATTGTCATCATCGAAATGGCCGGGTCCTGATGGGCGCTAGCGTGTGGCCGGCCAGCGAAAGTCCGTAAGAGTTCGAGTGCGATCTCACCACCAGCGTGTGCGAGCGTGGTTGGAGTCCAGCCCTTGGCAATTGGACCCATGCGTTCGCCGTCACTGAGTAAACGTTTCTCGACCTGTCTATTAAATTGCAGGCGAACCGCCAGGCATTGCCAGCAGGGGCCGGGTGCGCCAAGCCACGGGCCGATGGATGGCCGGACACCACAAATGTTTGCGAGCAGCACCGGGGTACCCAATTCGTATGCCGCCTGTGCCACGGACTCAATGTCGGGATTTAGATAGTCATCAGCTATCACTACGACTGCAGACACCGAGGCGAGGTCTGCTGTTATGCCCAAGCCGTGCGCGGAAATCGACTCCCGGATGTCAGTAGTTGGCACATCACCAACTCCAACGACCGCAACTAGGGTTTGGGACAAAGCTGCGGAAATGTGATCTCGCCACCACATCCGGTATACATCAAGAGGGCCATCCACCTCGCTGGCATCGACCACGAAGCCGTGCTCCATCAAAATCTGAATGGCCGCTGGTACCTCTTGCTCGGTGGCGCTGCCTTCGGCGACCATTTTCGCCGTAATTTCAGCCACTGTTGCTCGTCCGTCAATATTTGGCGCTAATGCGGTGAAAAGCTCCCCGGTCAGTACTTGCTCGTCCCCATCGGTGATCAGGTAGATCTCTTCGGGTGGAGCGATGATGGTGCGGCTGTGAGGCTGCCAGAGCGGGATCAACTCAGTATTCACTTCGCAATCATATAATGCGAAATATCATCCAAATGCACCTTTTATCCCTCCAAACTGCGATAATTCATCCATGAACCTGCAGATGGATTTAGCCCAACTTTCGAGAATTCATCACCACAATCCCGATGTCGCTAAACCTCCGGCAGGGGGTGAATCTCCCAAGCCCCAGGACGGTTCCAAAGTCAGCAAAGTGCGGATGGGAATGGCCTCGAACATCGCCCTAATTGCACTAGCGACCGGCCAGTTCCTCGTCGGACTTGACCTCAGTGTCATGTCGGTTGCCCTGCCTAGTATTCAAAAGGAATTCGGCGTTGGCATGGGTCAGTTGGAATGGGCGATGATGGCATACATGGTGGCTGGAGCCGCCCTAGCGGTGCCAGCGGGCGCGCTCGGTGACCGCACCGGCCGCCGGCGTCTTTATTTGATCGGTACCTCAATTTTTGTTGTTGGCTCAGCCATCAGCGCACTTTCCCCTGACATGGGGGTTCTCATCGTTGGCCGGGCAATTCAAGGTGTCGGGTCGGGATTCATGGGCACCTTGGCCCTTGCCATGTTGACATCTGCGGTTGCGCACGATCAGATAGCGAAACTAATTGGGCTCTGGACGGCGGTTACGTCGGGTGCTTCAGCGTTTGGGCCAATCATCGGCGGCGCGATGGTGCAATTCTTCGGCTGGCGTTGGATGTTCGGCATCAACGTTTTCTTGATGGCTGCGGTTATTCCACTGGTGCTGCGTGAAGTACCTCGTGATACCCCAGATAAATCCTTGAACCGCAAAGTCGACTGGCTGGGGTCCTCGATACTAACCGTGGCAATGATTTTGATTGCGGGCGGTTTGAGCATGCTGGAAAGGTATGAGTATTACCAACCTATTGTCTATGCACCTGTGGCTGCCGGGTTAGTTGTCATACTGATCTTGGTGATGCAGCAACGGCACAGCCTCGTTAAGCTGACCAACTGGGTCTCGATCAAGATTGCGCCGATCCCGGCGACATTAACTATCTCGGTTTTACTTTCGATGGTTTTGGCCGGGGCCATGATGCAGCAGATGATTCTTGTCCAAAATGTGCTCGGGTTCACCCCGATGATGGCGGGTATTTCGTCCTTTGGTGCCTCTTTAATGCTGATCGTGTTCTCGCCCATCTCACCAAAGATCATGGGCCGCATCGGCTTAGGCCCGACAACCTGCATCGGCCTGGGCATCACGGCAATTGGCTTGTTCGGTCTCCACCTGACCACCCCGAATACCGTCCTGTTGCAGATCATGTTCTGGTTTGCGGTTATGGGGGTAGGTATCGGTGTCGGGATGCCGGCCGTCTCAGCAGGTGCAATGATGGCAATCCCACGCGAGCAAATGGGCACCATCGCAGGCTTCATGGCGCTCATTAGTTCGATTGCGGCAATCTTAGGTATTGCAGTTATGAATGCGATCGCGGCCCTCAAAGTGACGTCAATCTGGCTAGTTGTCGGGGCCGATTTCCCGGACGTTAAGTCACTTACCGACGAGGTGATTTCTGGGGCGATACCTGAAATTCTCGCAAGTCATGGGCAGGAAACCGCCACGGCTGCGGCTTTGGCTTACACCGCTGGGGTCACCACCTCCTTGCTGATTGCGGCGTTCGGGGTGGCGATCGCGGCAATCGTTGCCTTTTTCCTCCTAGGTTCCAGGGGCAAGACATCCAAGAGCGCCGAACACCCGGTGGCCCCAGAGCCCGAAAAACCTTGAATTTTCTCGGTTTAAGGCCCTGACTTTCACCTTGGGGTACCCCACTTTGACGTCGGGGGCCGGTTACGGGTAATCTTCGCACTTGTGCCTGAACCATCAGGTGCACCCTGTTGTGCGCGACTTCCCCCGAAGATGCGCACAGGGCGCGAATGCGCCGGGGATCAACATGCGATTTGGCGTCCTGGCTGCCTGCTGGTAGCGCGACACACCCGACCGCGTGGGTCGAAGATCCTAGAGGGAATTGCACTACCAGCTCAGTTTTGACCGACGCGAAATCGAACGAGGAAGGCAAAGAGTGCCAACGATCCAGCAGTTGGTCCGCAAGGGCCGACAGGACAAGGTCACCAAGAGCAAGGCCCCGGCCCTCAAGGGCAGCCCGCAGCGGCGTGGGGTCTGTACGCGCGTTTACACGACCACCCCGAAGAAGCCGAACTCGGCGCTGCGCAAGGTGGCCCGCGTTCGTTTGACCTCCGGTGTCGAAATCACCGCCTACATTCCAGGTGTTGGCCACAATCTGCAAGAGCACTCAATTGTCCTCGTGCGCGGCGGCCGCGTCCGCGATCTCCCCGGAGTCCGCTACAAGGTCATCCGCGGTGCCCTCGACACTCAAGGCGTCAAGAACCGCAAGCAGGCCCGTTCTCGCTACGGTGCGAAGAAGGAGAAGGCCTAATGCCTCGCAAGGGTCCAGCTACCAAGCGGCCGATCGTCAATGATCCAGTATTTAGTGCCCCCATCGTTACCCAGTTGATCAACAAGGTGCTGCTAGATGGCAAGCGTTCCACCGCTGAGCGTATCGTTTATGGGGCCCTGGAAGGTTGCCGCGACAAGACCGGTACCGACCCTGTTCAGACTTTGAAGCGTGCACTTGACAACATCAAGCCCACCCTCGAAGTGCGCTCGCGCCGGGTCGGTGGGGCGACCTACCAGGTGCCCGTTGAAGTAAAGCCCAATCGCAGCATCACTTTGGCCTTGCGCTGGCTGATCGGCTACTCCCGGCAGCGTCGTGAGAAGACCATGACCGAACGCCTGATGAATGAAATCCTAGATGCTTCCAATGGTCTTGGTGCGAGCGTCAAGAAGCGTGAAGATACCCACAAGATGGCCGAAGCCAATAAGGCTTTCGCCCATTACCGCTGGTAACTAGAACCCCAACCGGATAACCACCCGACCCGATAAACGAGAGCAACGGAGAGAAAAGTGTCGGCCCAGACCGCACTCGATCTGGCCAAGGTCCGCAATATCGGGATCATGGCTCATATCGACGCGGGCAAAACCACGACAACCGAGCGCATCTTGTTCTACACCGGGATCAACTACAAGATCGGCGAAGTCCACGAGGGCGCAGCCACGATGGACTGGATGGAGCAGGAGCAGGAGCGTGGCATCACGATCACCTCGGCCGCAACAACCTGCACCTGGAAAGACCACACGATCAACATCATTGACACCCCCGGTCACGTTGATTTCACCGTCGAGGTCGAGCGGTCACTGCGCGTGCTCGACGGCGCAGTAACCGTATTCGACGGGGTGGCCGGTGTTGAGCCGCAGTCTGAGACGGTGTGGCGCCAGGCCGATAAGTACAGCGTGCCGCGGATTTGTTTCATCAATAAGCTCGACCGTACCGGTGCAGATTTCTTTATGTGCGTTGACATGATCGTAAGCCGGCTCGGCGCGACCCCGCTAGTTCTCCAAATCCCTATCGGCAGTGAGGGTGACTTCCTCGGGGTGGTTGATTTGATCACCATGCAGGCGCTCACCTGGCGGGGCGAGACAGAAAAGGGTGACGACTACACGGTAGAAGCGATCCCTGCCGACCTGGTTGATAAGGCCACTGAATATCGCGAGAAACTCCTCGAGACTTTGTCGGAAGCCGATGATGCGATCATGGAGAAATTCCTTGAAGGCGAGAGTTTCACGGTCGAGGAGCTGCAGGCCGCGATCCGTCGCGCGACTTTGGCTTATAAGCTCACCCCGATTTTGACCGGCTCGGCATTTAAGAACAAGGGTGTGCAGCCCATGCTGGATGCCGTGATTGCATACCTGCCATGCCCCCTTGATGTGACCGCAATTACCGGCACCAAGCCGGGTAACAGCGAAATCGTCATCGAGCGCCAACCCAATGACAAGGAGCCCTTCGCGGCCCTTGCTTTCAAGATCATGACCGACCCTCACCTAGGCAAGCTCACTTACCTGCGGGTTTACTCGGGTCGCCTTAATACCGGCACCGCGGTGCTGAACAGTGTCAAGGACCGCAAGGAGCGCATCGGCAAGATTTATCGAATGCACGCTAATAAGCGTGAAGAAATTGACTCGGTAGGTGCTGGAGACATCGTTGCGGTCATGGGCCTTAAGGACACCACCACGGGTGAGACCCTGTGTGATCCAAGTAATCCGGTGGTCCTCGAGTCCATGACTTTCCCGGCTCCGGTGATCTCGGTTGCCATTGAGCCCAAGACTAAGAGTGACCAAGACAAACTCGGCGTAGCAATTCAGCGCCTTGCCGAAGAGGACCCAACTTTCCACGTCCGTACCGACGAGGAGACCGGCCAAACCATCATCGGCGGGATGGGCGAGCTTCACCTCGAGGTGCTGGTAGACCGCATGCGTCGTGAGTTCAGCGTCGAGGCCAATGTCGGCAAGCCACAGGTTGCCTATCGTGAGACGATCACGAAATCCGTGCAGAAGATCGACTACACCCACAAGAAGCAAACCGGTGGTTCAGGTCAGTTCGCGCGCGTCATCATCGACATCGCCCCGAATGCTGGCGCCGAGGGTGCCAATGAAGAGGGCTACACCTTCGAGAACAAGGTCACCGGCGGCCGCATCCCACGCGAGTACATCCCCTCGGT
>CAMDKJ010000023.1 GCA_945900705.1 Bifidobacterium breve
AAATCTACTTGCTGACCTTGGCGTCTTCGTGTAGTCCTCGCTAAACCGAAGCTAGTTCTTCAAGGCTTGGGCAGGAGCACACCAGGTTGCGGTCACCGTAGGCACCATCGATGCGGCGTACCGGTGGCCAGTATTTATCCATGACTTTAGCTCCGCTTGGATAAGCGCCGAGTCGAGCTGGATACGGGTGCGACCAAGGCCCAATTAGGCAGTTGGCGGTATGTGGCGCATTGCGTAACGGATTGTCATCGGCTGGCCACACACCGGCGCCCACTTGATCTATCTCGGCTTTGATCGAAATCATCGCATTGATAAAACGGTCTAACTCAATTAGATCTTCACTCTCGGTGGGTTCCACCATTAAAGTGCCAACCACCGGAAATGACATGGTTGGTGCGTGGAACCCGTAGTCAATTAGTCTCTTCGCCACATCATCAACACTCACGCCGGTCTCTGCGCTGATCTGGCGCAAATCCAAAATACATTCATGGGCCACGAGCCCACCTGCACCGGTATAAAGAGTCGGGTAATACGCCGCAAGGCGCTTGGCGACGTAATTGGCCGAGAGTATCGCCACCTGAGTGGCCTTGACCAAACCATCGGGGCCCATCATTTTTATATAGGCCCAAGGAACCGGCAAGATGCCGGCACTCCCCCAAGGGGCACCACTTACCGGGCCCACTCCCCCATCAATGTCACCGCGGCCAAGGGGCCCCGCCTCTGGGCGCAGCGGATGCGATGGCAAGAAAGGCGCCAGATGCGACCGCACACCAACTGGGCCAACGCCCGGACCACCACCACCGTGCGGGATGCAAAATGTTTTATGGAGGTTCAAGTGGGAAACATCTGCGCCAAATTTACCCGGTTTCGCCAGACCTACTAGAGCATTTAGGTTGGCCCCATCTACATAGACCTGCCCACCAGCATCGTGAACTAGGGCGCAGATAGTGGCTACCTCAGTTTCGAAAACGCCATGAGTTGACGGGTAGGTGATCATCAAGGCCGCCAGCTGGTCAGCGTGCTCAACGATCTTGGCTTTAAGATCTACTAGGTCGACGTTGCCGTTTTCGTCGCAGGCAATAACAGCCACCCGCATACCAGCCATGATGGCACTGGCCGCGTTCGTGCCATGTGCGCTACTTGGGATGAGACAAACGTCTCGAGCAGTATCACCGCGAGATAAGTGGTAGCCACGTATTGCCAACAACCCGGCAAACTCACCCTGTGACCCGGCGTTTGGCTGGAGTGATACCGCGTCGTATCCGGTGATCTCCACCAGCCACGCCTCTAAGTTAGCGATGAGTTCTAGATACCCTGTAACTTGATCAAGTGGCGCAAAGGGGTGAATGCCCGCGAACCCCGGCCATGTTATCGGCTCCATTTCGGTGGTGGCATTCAATTTCATGGTACATGAACCGAGCGGAATCATCGCTCGATCAAGTGCGATATCGCGATCGGCAAGTCGGCGCAAATAGCGAAGCATCGACGTTTCGCTGTGGTGAGTATTAAATACCGGGTGGGTCAAATATGGGGTTGTCCGATGTAGCCCCGCGGGCACACCACCCCACGCATCAAGCAAGCCATCATCGATATCGGCCACCCGTAGATCGCCCAGAGCCGGAAGTGCGATAGCAAGGGCGCCCCAGACCCCCTCGAGATGTTCAGCGCTCGTCAATTCATCGGTTGAGATTGATATTGTATTGTCATCAACTCTCCGGATATTGATTCCGCTTTCAGCGGCACGGTTAAAGACCGCTTGCGCATGACCGGGGATTACAACTTCAACGGTGTCAAAGAAAGACGCGTGCTGAACCTTGCCACCGGCCGCCGTTACCCCAGCGGCAAACACGCTCGCATAACGATGTGCCCTATTGGCGATATTCATTAGGCCTTTTGGCCCGTGGTAAGCGGCATACATTGAGGCGATCACGGCAAGAAGTACTTGCGCGGTACAAATATTGCTGGTTGCTTTCTCGCGCCTGATGTGCTGCTCACGAGTTTGCAGCGCCAATCGATACGCCGGAGCACCATCAGCGTCCACGCTCACCCCGACTAGTCGACCAGGCAAGCTGCGCTCTAGCCCCGCACGCACAGCCATGAAACCAGCGTGGGGCCCACCAAAACCAAATGGCACCCCGAACCGCTGTGCTGAACCGACCACCACATCGGCTCCCATCTCACCGGGTGGCCTGAGCACGGTCAACGCCAAAAGATCAGAAACAACGATCGCTAAGGCACCGCGGGCGTGTGTCGCGGCGATCAAGTCGGTGGGATCGATAACTCGACCCGAGGTACCCGGGTAGCTGATAAGCACGCCGCTGAAAGCACCATCGGGTAGGCCGGCATCAAGGTCACAAACCACGAGTTCAACACCCAGGGGCTCGGCGCGAGTTGCCAAGACGGCGAGGGTTTGCGGGTGGGTATCGGCGTCGACAACAAACCGCAGCGCATCCTTAGGTCCGTGTCGCAGCGAAAGTGTCATCGCCTCGGCGGCTGCCGTCGGCTCATCAAGGAGGGAGGAGCCCGCAACCGGAAGGGCGGTTAAGTCCTCGATCATGGTTTGAAAGTTAAGCAAGGCTTCGAGACGTCCCTGTGAAATCTCCGGCTGGTATGGCGTATATGCGGTGTACCAGGCTGGGTTCTCTAAGATATTGCGCAAAATGACACCCGGGGTCTGAGTATCGCTGTAACCCAATCCGATCATGGAGACCATCGTGATGTTCTTAGCGGCCAGCTTCGCTAGGAGCGTCAAGGTGGTGCGTTCGTCGACTGCTGGTGGCAGGTCTAATGCGTGGCCCCAGCGAATTACCGCTGGCACTACGGCCTCGCTCATCATCTCTAGGCTGTCGTAGCCGACGACGGACAGCATTTTTGCAATCGCATCAGCATCAGGGCCAAGATGTCGACGCTGAAAAGCGTCATCTTCGTGGAGTGACTCAAGTGATCGGGGTAACCTGCGTGAACTTGTCATCGGCTCGCCTCGCGCTAAGGCACCGAATTTCGGCACCGGGATACGCGGCCACGGCTGTGACCGCACTCCCCCTCTGTCTTTCACGATAAATCGCAGCCTGAGAGCTTCACCGCTTACGCGGCTTGCACCGTCGGCGGGGTGAAATCCACCCACTTTCCAGAGGCGCCTTCCCCGGGCGGTCCATGGGCCTGAGAGATTATCGGGGAGATGTGCTCCTTCGGCGCCCGCGAATGGCTTTCGCGAGACTCTCCCGTCCGGGGTCGATCAGCAGGCACAGCATACTAGTTAAACCCGTTAAGTCGCCGTATTAGGCGTCCGTGTTAACTGGCTGTCGCGCGGGCGCGGCGCGCTGCGAGTTCATCGGTGCCGACACTTGGCTCAATAACGACCCCATCGGGGCGCTCCCCCGGCAGGGTCGACAAGGTACCTTCGACCTCGCGCCACACACTGCCAACAGCGATACCGAATACCCCTTGGCCACCCCGAACTAGGTCAATGACTTCGTCGGCGCTACGGCACTCGTAAATGGTGGCGCCATCGCTCATCAGCGTGATCCGTCCTAGGTCCTCGCCGGTATTGGTGGCCAGGTGCTCAACGGCGGCCCGAATATTTGGCAGGGAGACCCCGGTGTCTATCAGCCGTTTGACCACCCGCAAAACCAAGATATCGCGAAAGCTATAAAGCCGCTGGGTACCTGAACCGGTTGCCTCGCGAACAGTGGGCTGCACCAGGCCGGTGCGCGCCCAGTAATCCAGTTGCCGGTAGGTGATTCCGGCGGCCGCGCAGGCTACCGGGCCCCGGTAGCCAATGTCTGCCGGTAATGGCCTGAGGTCCGCATCATCGAACAGGGCTTCCTGGCCACTGGGAATCTGGCCACTGGGAATCTGGCCACTGGGAATCTGGCCACCGGGGATCCGGCCCGTCGGTGCGTCCGCGTTCAAGAAGCCTCCTAAGGAAGTGACCCCAACCTTTGGAACGGGAGCCATAACGAACGTTACGAACCTAGACCGAAGGGGTCAACCCGACACACGGGTGCGGGCCTACCTAAGTCTGAACCTCATGTGGAGGGTTGGAGTACGCCGAACACCTCGGAAACTACTCGAAATCCTCAGGCTTGACCTGGTCTAAGAACTCCCTGAATTGTTTCAACTCGACATCACTTGCCACCTGCGGCTGGCCGTCGTCCAGATTAGGCGCAGTGGGGTCTTCCTCCGGTAGCTCTATTCCAGCCTCATCGAGGACCTCATCAGCGCCGTAGATTGGCACCCCGGCACGCAGCGCCAGTGCTATCGCATCTGAAGGCCGAGCACTCACTTCAACCCCGGATGCGAAGACCAAAACCGCGTAGAAAACCCCATCTTCAAGTGCGGTGATGCGAATCTCCACGAGTGTGGCACCGGTGGCCTCTAAAACGTCCTTCAAGAGGTCGTGGGTCATTGGCCTCGGTGGCACGACCCCCTGCTGGGCAAAAGCGATTGCGGTTGCCTCGACCGCCCCAACCCAAATTGGTAAATACCGCACCCCGCCCGACTCGCGCAGCAGCACTATTGGGTTGTTCGACGGCATTTCCATGCGGACGCCAATCACATCAAGTGCTTGCATGCCATCAGCCTAACCCCTAGGTCAGGCCCCCGCGAACTAGTTCCGCTCGTAGCAAAGCCCCGTGCAGTTGTACTAAGAGTGCCGCGGCCTCACGGACCACCTCATGTGCGTGTTCCCGCTGGCCTCGGTCCTTGGGTTGGCTAAAGGGGGTGGCGATTTGCTCGACTAGCCCGGTGTCACGATCGGCAACAACCCGAAATGACCTCAGGTGTCGGGGCTCAACTCCCAACGGGGCCAGCTGCGCCACAATGCTGGCAACAGCAAGTGCATCTTCGTCATAGTGGCCGGCCGGATTGGCCCAAACCAACCCGATGGTTTCTAAAGTAGCGATCAAGGCCTCGGGCAACTCAACCATTTCGGCTAACTCACCGCGAGTAAGCCGAACCTTGCCAGCCCCCGCGCGAAAATCATCGGCGCGCAACCCGGAACCGGCAACGGGTTGGTTAGCCGACTCTGCCGTGGAGTCCTCTAAGTGCTCACGAATTACTTTAAGGGGCAGGTATTGGTCGCGCTGCAAGGTCAGGACCGAACGCAATTGCTCCAGATCGCGTTCGGCGAAGCGCCGGTAACCCGATGCGGTGCGCTCGGGAGTAATCAACCCCTCGGTTTCTAGAAACCGGATCTTACTAATCGTGATGTCAGGAAACTCGCGCTTGAGTAAAGTCAAGACCTCACCGATGCTTATGGTGCCAACCACCGGGCCGCGGGCCAAACCACTCACGATTTTGGCTCCACACCGACAAGGAACACAAAGCGGAACTTGCCAATTTGAACCTCATCCCCACCATTAAGCTGATGGTCTTCTACGCGCCTTCGATTCACATAAGTTCCGTTGAGGCTTCCCGCATCACGAATACTCCACCCTGAACTACCTCGGCGAAATTCGGCGTGTCGGCGGCTGACCGTGACATCGTCCAAGAAAACCTCAGAATCTGGTGCGCGCCCGACCGTAAGCAGATCGGCGTTGAGCGCGAATTCACTACCCTCACCGGGCCCTCGCTGCACCACCAAGAGCGCCGAACCGGTAGGTAGCTCAGCCAGCGACGGGGAGCCCACCGGGGCCATCGGGCCTGAGTTTGTATCTCCACCTATTGCGATGATCGAGGTAATTGAACCGGTGTGCTCCATGCCAACCTGCTCCATGCCCACCTGCAGAGAATTACCGCACTCAGCGCAGAAGTGGTCGTCAATTTCGACCGCGGCATCACAATTAGCACAGCGCACCGTTATCACCTCCTGTTGCCTGTTTGGTGTGCATTATCCCTTTAGGGTAATTTCCGCGTACTGGGCCGCACTGAGTAAGTTCGCGAATTGAGCTGGGTCACTCGGCGCCATGGTGACCAACCAACCAGCCCCATAGGGGGACGAATTTATGCTTTCCGGTGTCGAGTCCAAGGCTTCATTGCGTGAAAGTACTACACCGTCAAGTGGCGAGTAAATGTCACTCACGCTCTTCGTAGACTCGACCTCACCGCACGCAGCACCAGCAGCCAAGGATTGCCCCACCGCCGGCATCGTGACGTAGACGATGTCGCCTAAAGCCTCTTGCGCGAACGAGGTGATCCCGAAAACCACCGTGCCATCCGCCTCTGACCGCACCCACTCGTGTTCGGCGGTATAGCGCAACTCCTCTGGGTACATTCCATCCTCCTTGTCAACACCTTGACCAAACTCTATTGGGCCCACTTCGCCCGCTTGCTCATACTCACGTTACCAGTGGAAGGCGCAGGCCGCGGCGCACATAGTCAAGCCCGGCCCACCAGTACAGCGCAGTACCCCACAAAGAAAAAGCCCACCCGCAGATCAATGCGAAGCTGCCTATAGCCCCACCAACTGAACCCAGGAGGAGGGCCGGAAACCCCCAAAGCAGGCAAAAGGTTGCCGCTTTTCCGAGCAGAGTTACCGGCAGTGCGATTAAGCCACGGCGCCTGAGTGCGGGCAAGAGCAGCAGTAGCATCACATCGCGAAGAGCCAGTGCTAGCACCAACCACCACGGGATGATGCCGCGAAGCGCTAAGCCGATAATTGTTGCTGCGATATAAAGGCGGTCGGCCAGTGGATCGAGAATCGCTCCCAACTTGCTGGTTTGGTTAAGTGCCCGAGCGAGCGCACCATCGAGCCAGTCGGAGGCACTGGCCAACACCAAGACGACAAACGCCCACACATCGGCCTGCTCAACCAATACCAACCAGAGGAACAGTGGGATACCAAGTAGCCTGATGAAACTCAAGATGTTCGGCACGGTCCAGATGCGGCTACTAAGTTCAGCCTCTAACTTCCCGTCGTCATCCTTCATTACGGCCTCGCCTTCGCAGGTGGAACATCGCAACCCAAATTACAGCTAGTAAGGCACCTGTTCTCTAAGTTAACTAGCTCGTTGAGCGGTATACCGGCCACCAACTCGTTCCAACCTAATTGGAATCCCAAACGTTTGAGTGAGTGTCTCACTAATTATCGCCTGCTCAATTGGCCCCTGGGCGACCACCTGACCCTCGCGGAGCAATAGCGCGTGCGTGAAGCCAGGTGGGATTTCCTCAACATGGTGGGTGACGAGCACTTGCGCTGGAGCGTGTCGATCAAAAGCCAATAGCGTCATACGCTGCACCAAATCCTCGCGGCCGCCCAGGTCCAACCCAGCTCCCGGCTCATCCAGCAGCAAGAGTTCTGGATCAGACATCAGCGCCCTGGCTATCAAAGTTCGTTTGCGCTCACCTTCGGACAAGGTGCCAAAAGTCCGGTTCGAAAGTGCCTCCAACCCCCAAGTCTTAATAAGTTGGGTGCGGCGGTACTCGTCGATCAACTCATACTTCTCCCGCCACCTACCGGTCACCCCATAAGCCCCGGTCAGCACCACATTCGCAACACTCTCCGAGGACGGAAGGCTATTTAAAATGGCACTACTCGCCCAGCCAATACGTGGTTTCAGATCCGCCAGATCAACCGCGCCAAGTTCTTCACCAAGGAGGTGCACCTGCCCCGAGGTCGGGAACATTTGGGCAGCGGCGAGCTGCAGGAGGGTGGTTTTGCCAGCCCCATTAGGGCCCAGAATCACCCAGCGCTCAGGTGAACGAACCACCCAGTTCACATCGTTTAGCAGCAGTTTTCGCCCACGTCTAACCGCTACCTGACGGCAGGCGAATACCTCCGCCTGGTCGAGATTTTGCGCCACGAAAGTGACCTTAGTCGCCTTGGTTGTTCGTGGTCGGTGCCACACGCGCTAGCGTTGCACCGACATGACATCACAGACCCTGCTCCTAACCCTTAGCGGAACTGACCGGCCGGGGGTAACCAAGACCCTCTTCGCGGCCTTGGCCGCGCACCCGATCACAGTTCTTGATGTCGAGCAACTGGTGGTACGTGGGCGATTGGTGCTTTCCGCCCTGGTTAATGTCGAGACCAGCGGCACCGGTAATGACGAAATTATGAGTCGGATTCGGCAAGATATCCGCAGCACCGCCGCAGCCCTTGAGATGGATGTCACGACGGTACCCGGCGCCCTAGAAGACACGGTAAGCAGGCGCGACCGCGTGCACGTGACGATTCTTGGGGCCCCACTTCGACCCGATGCGGTGTCTCGTATCGCCGAGGAGATCGCCAATCGCGGGGGCAATATCGATCGCATCCGCCGGATTGCCTCTTATCCGGTAACCGCGGTGGTATTCGAGGGTTCGGGTGCCGAACTACATGATTTACGCCGTGCCCTTGTTGCTGCCGCAGCCGAAGTGGGTGTCGACATCGCCGTGCAGGAGTCAGGTCTAGATCGCCGCGGGCAGCATCTGGTGGTGATCGATGTCGACTCAACCCTGATCCAAAATGAAGTAATTGACCTCATCGCAGAACATGCCGGAGTTGGTGAGCAAGTTGCCCAAATCACCGAGCAGGCAATGGCGGGTGAGCTGGATTTTGTGGCCGCGCTGCGGGCACGTGTTGCCTTATTGAAAGGCCTGCCGGTCAGTGTTCTTGACGAAGTCAGAACCCGCCTGCAGTTGACACCTGGCGCTCGCACCCTCTGCCGCACTTTGAATACCCTCGGATACCGGGTGTGCCTGGTTTCTGGGGGCTTCGCGGAGGTAATCCTGCCTATCGCTGATGAGTTAGGAATTGACGACGTAAGAGCTAACCACCTTGGGGTTCGCGATGGATACTTAACCGGTGAGGTTGTCGGCGTCATCGTTGACCGTCAGGGCAAAAAGGCCGCACTTGAGGAGTTCGCCGAAAAATACGAAATCCCGTTGCGGCGCACCATAGCGATTGGTGATGGTGCCAACGATGTATCGATGCTCGAGGCTGCCGGACTCGGGGTGTCGTTCAACGGTAAAGCAGCGGCACGCGAAGCCGCTGACGCAGCATTATCGGTGCCATACCTTGATTCGGTGCTTTATCTCCTAGGTATCACCAGGGAAGATATTGAAGGAGCCGATGCCCGCGCCGGTGTGGTCACGCCGGCACCTCGCCTAGCAACTAATTAGCCACGAGGCACGCTAAATTCAGTAAGCATTGCTGATTCGGCAGCAATAGTCGACCAATCAACTACATCGAATACGGCCACACCGGATGTCGGGTATTTTTCCGCTAGCATCAAGTAGGAACTCGATTCGCGATTTGTAACGATAGTCGAAGCAACATCTTCAAGTCCAGGATTATGAGCGATGATAACTAGCACTTCAACATCTAGCGGGGTTGCTCGCACCACCCCTAGAATCGTTTGCTGCGACGCTTCATAAAGTCGTGGCTCCGTGCGAGCAATCACGTCAATACCCTCGCCGGCGATAAGCGCCCAAGTTTCTTGAGTGCGCTTGGCCGATGAAGCGACCACGGATATTTTTCGATCAAGAAGGCCGGAGTTAGCAAGCCAGCGACCGACCGCAGTGCCATCGCGCACTCCCCGCTCGTTTAAGGGCCGCTCATGGTCACCGACGCCAACCGGGTATGCAGACTTCGCGTGTCTAATTAGGACCAGCCTCTTACTAGGCACCTTGTGAGTGCACCCCACCGTCAACGTGCACGATCTCCCCCGTCGTTGCCGGGAACCAGTCGGACATCAAAGCTACACAAGCCCGCGCTGCCGGCTCGGGGTCATCTAGATCCCAGGCTAACGGTGCCCGCTCGGACCAAACTCCCTCAAAATCTTCAAAACCTGGGATGCTCTTAGCCGCCATGGTACGAATTGGTCCGGCAGCCACCAGATTAACTCTGATCCCTTTCGGCCCTAGATCACGGGCGAGATAACGGGAGGTACTTTCGAGTGCCGCTTTGGCTACCCCCATCCAGTCATACTTGGGCCAGGCCACCGCGGCATCAAAATCGAGTCCGACAATCGAACCGCCCGGCCCCATTAATGGCTCAGCGGCAACTGATAATGACTTAAGCGAAAATGCTGATACTTGCAGTGCGGTACCTGCATCGGCCCATGTCGTGGAAAGAAATTTACCGCCAAGCGCCGCTTCAGGTGCGAAGCCTATTGAATGCAATACGCCATCAATCCCGTCGACGTGTTCACGTACTCGACTTTCGAGAGCAGCCAAATCTTCGTCATTGGTAACGTCTAGTTCAATAACCGGTGGTAGTGAAGGAAGCCGGCCGGCTGAACGTGCGGTAAGTGACATAACTCGGCCAAATGATGTTAGGACTACGAACGCACCTTGCTCTTGGGCTAGGCGGGCAACGTGGAAGGCGATGGACTGGTCGGTCAGGACCCCGGTAATCAGAATTCGCTTACCCTGCAATATCCCCATCTAAAATTGCTCCTGCTCGTTTCCTAGTGGCCCATGCCAAGGCCACCATCAATGGGAATCACAGCGCCGGTGATGTAACCGGCATCCTTCGACGCCAAGAACTCCACAAGTGCTGCGACTTCGTCGGAGTGAGCATACCGGCCCAAGGGCACCGCACTCAGGATCGACGCCTTGCGGTCTTCGTCTAAGTCGGCTGTCATGTCAGTTTCAACAAATCCAGGCGCCACCACATTTACCGTGATACCCCGCGAACCAACTTCACGGGCCAAGGACCGGCCGGCTCCGATCAGACCTGACTTCGCGGCCGCGTAGTTCACCTGGCCCGCAGATCCCAGCATTGCAACAACCGATGAAATGAAGATGATGCGACCATCACGAGCCTTAATCATTGCGCGCAAACCGCGCCGTGAAATACGTATAGCTCCCGCCAAGTTAGTGGTGAGTACGTCATCAATATCCTGATCGCTCATTCGCATTAGTAAGCCATCGCGAGTGATGCCAGCATTAGCCACGATGATCGACACCGAACCAAAATCTGCCTCAACCTTGGTAAATGCGGCATCAATCGAAGCCGGATCAGCAACATCCATCGCTACCGCTGCTAGACCCTCTGGGGCCTGACCCGATCGACAAGCCACCACGACCTCATGGCCAGCTGCCCGCAGCCGTAAAGCGATTGCAAGCCCGATGCCTCGATTTCCGCCGGTGACTAGAGCAATATCTTTCACGTTGTATCTCCATTCGAGTCCATTACCGCGCTTGATTGCACCTCTACAGGTGTTTGTTTCGGCTTGAGAAACACACTCAGAACGAAGATGCCAATAGGTAGATAGGAAGCAATGACTGGTGAGAACAAACTAATGACACCGATGAACAAGAAATATCCGGCAATGATCCACCCGCGAAAACGCGCTGCGCCGGTGAGGATGGCTGCCTCGGATCCCGGCAGGAGCAAATGCGGATTCCGGCTCAAGTGACGCCCCATTAACGTGCCCAGTGCACTAACACTGGCCATGAGAACCCAGTAAAACAGCGCAATGTCAGCTGTCGCAGTAGTACTGAAGTCCGTGAACGATCCACCAAGTGCGAAGGTGTCGCCATAGAGGCTGCTAAACCAAGGCAACAGCACAATTGCCGCAAGCCAGGTAACGTTTAACCAAAATAGTGGGTTATCGTAGCCGCGAATTTGGCTAAATATTCGACTATGCAGCCTCCACATCACAGCGACCACGTAGAAAGTAAATAGAAAGATCACCAGGTGGCCTAAGTTCTTAGTAACCACCGTGTAAAGCGGTGCCCCCGCAGCTGGTCCTTGAATATTGATCAGCGGCAGCACCATCAAGGTGATGGCAACGGCAACGACTCCGTCGCTGAACGCCATCAAGCGATCGACCTCGCGGCCGGTGCTTAGCGGATCACTCCGACCAACACGCATTAGACATCCTCGAGCCGGTACCCGACTTTGATGGACACCTGGAAGTGGTCGACCGCGCCATCTTTGACGTAACCGCGAACCTGAGTGATTTCAAACCAGTCGATGTGCTTCATCGTCTTGCCAGCCCTCTCGACCGCGGTACTGACCGCCGCCTCGATGCTGTCCGGTGAGGTGCCAACGACTTCGGCCATGCCGAATGTGCGATTTCTCATGGTGGCGAACCTAACACCTCGTGAACAGACATTTTCTTGCGCCCCGGTGGGCGCGAGCCACCAATTGGCCGTACGGTTAGAGCATGGGATTTATGGTGGGTAAAGCCAAGGCACCGATTATCGAAGTCTTCACGATAACCGGGGCACAGCGGGCCCTGAGCCAAGAACAGACCGGGCGCACCCGTCGTTACCTAATCTCAATGGGTATTCGCACCGCATGCGTCCTGGGGGCAATTGTCGTGCCCGGCTGGCCCCGCTGGGTACTCATTGCCGGTGCCGTGGTTCTTCCGTATCTGGCTGTGGTGGTGGCAAATGCCGGCCGCGAGAACGACGAGCCTGGCGAATTGGGTGTTACGGTGCAAAGTCAGACGGCCCTGCCGCGGGCCGAAAGTTTTGATTCCCTTCAGCCATAGGCTGGCACTATGCTCGCGTTGCTCCGGACCCGACGGTGGATTGCCTTTACCACCCTCGTTCTGGTCGCGATTGTAGCTTTCGGACTTTTGAGTCGTTGGCAATGGCACCGAGCAAACGAAAAGCAGGCCCAGCGCATCGAACTGGAGCAAGCCGCCGCCACCAATCCAGTCGAACTGACAGCGCTCGACGCACCGGCCCCCGACTGGCAGATGATTTCGGCGACCGGCACTTACGACCCATCAATGCAGGTGGTGGTGCGCCAGCGACCCCAAGATGGGCGTAATGGATTCTGGGTTCTCACTCCCCTACAACTAGTTGACGGTCGCAGCGTGTGGGTTAATCGAGGTTGGCTGCCAGCCAGTGCTTCCGCCACCACCTCGCCGGAAATCCCGGATCCACCTTCCGAGCCAGTCGCCATCATCGGTTCTTGGCATGGTTTTGAGCAGATCAATGAAGCCTCCCGCACGGGCCTGCCCGCAAAAATGATCGGCGCCGTAGACCCCTCGGTGCTTCCGTTGACCGGTGATTTCGCTGGATACTTAAGGATCACCGCCACCACTCCGTCACAAGAGGTGCTCGCGTTCGTGTCTGCACCGCAGATCGACGACACCATGAACCTGTCCTATGCGGGACAATGGCTCCTATTCGCCGGTGTAGCGATTGTTGGTTGGTACGTCTTCCTAAGGCGTGAAGCCAAAGAGGATGCTAGTGACACCGCCCCCGTTTAGCCCGGCCCGACTGCTCTAGTTCGGTGTGACCTGGTCGGCGAACTGTGCCTCGTACAAATCAAAATAGGCACCGCCCACACTGATCAACTCCTCGTGGGTTCCGCGTTCGGCGATTTGTCCATCAACGACAACAAGTATCTGATCCGCCCGGCGAATTGTCGATAATCGGTGGGCAATTACGATCGAAGTGCGTCCGACAAGGGCTGAATCCAGGGCCAGTTGCACCGCAACTTCACTTTCACTATCAAGATGCGCGGTCGCTTCGTCCAAGATCACGATTCGAGGAGCTTTCAATAACAGGCGCGCCAGGGCAATCCGCTGTTTCTCGCCCCCGGATAACCGGTAGCCACGGTCGCCAACCACGGTGTCAAATCCGCCCGGCAATGCGCCGATCAGGTCGGCAATCTGTGCAGAGCGGCAGGCTGCGAGCATGTCATCTTCGGTGGCATCAGGCTTGGCGTAAAGCAAGTTGGCCCTGATGGTGTCATGAAATAGATGCGCATCCTGGGTAACCGTGCCAATCGCTTGGTGCAGTGACTGCATCTGCAATTCGCGCACATCGTCGCCGCCAACCAACACGGCACCGTCGCTTACGTCATAAAGACGATTAACCAAAGCACTAACGGTAGTTTTACCCGCACCTGACGGACCCACCAACGCTGTCAAAGTGCCAGCCGGCACCTCAAATGACACTCCACGTAGCACGTCGGCATCGGCTTGGCCGGTATCCTTGCGTGCAATTGACTCCAGTGAAGCCAGTGAAACTTGGGCAGCAGTCGGATACTTGAACCACACTTGTTCAAACTTAACTTCTAATGGCCCAGGTCCCACAGGTCGCGCACCGGGAGCATCGCGCACCAAAGGGGGCAAATCCAAGATTTCGAATACCCGCTCAAAAGAAACGAGGGCTGTCATCACTTCGACTCGGACATTCGACAAGGCTGTCAGCGGGCCATAAAGCTGTGCCAGCAGGCCGACCAAAGCCAAAAGCGTGCCTAGGGTCAGCACACCAGAAATAACTAAATTTCCCCCAAGCCCGTAGGTGATTGCCGTTGCCAGTGCCGCAACCAGTGTCAACGCGGTAAAGAACCACCTATTAGCCATCGCCATCTTCACCCCGATATCGCGCACTTGCTCGGCGCGCCCGGAGAAGTTTGCGGCTTCATCGGCCGGCCGGCCAAACAGCTTCACGAGCAAGGCCCCCGCAACATTGAAGCGTTCGGACATCTGGACACTCATATCCGAATTTAGTTGCATGGATTGACGGGTCATACCTTGAAGGCGTCGGCCCATCCACCGGGCAGGTACGATGAATAGTGGGACAAGTAATAGCGAGACAACGGTTACTTGCCAAGACAGAATAAACATGGCGATCAGCACAATCACCAGCGAGATCATATTGCCAAGCACTCCACCGAGAGTTGACGTAAACGCCTGTTGGGCCCCAATAACGTCACTATTGAGCCGTGAGATTAAAGCTCCGGTCTGCGCGCGCGTGAAGAAGGCCACCGATTGGTTTT
>CAMDKJ010000024.1 GCA_945900705.1 Bifidobacterium breve
TCACCCAAAGTGGACTCGATGCTTTCTATACCCCACCTAACCCAATTCCGGCTAAACCCGGAACTTTGATTCGCAGCGAACCTTTAGCCGTTGACGTTCCTGGTGCCACCGCTTACCGGATGCTCTACTCCACGCAGCGCCCGAACGGAACTCCCGCGGTTTCTGGTGGCATGATGTTCATCCCCGACGGGCCCGCGCCAGCAGGTGGGCGCAAGGTGGTCGCATGGGCGCACGGCACCTTGGGCCAAGGTGATGCTTGCACCCCATCTCGATCTACTAATCCACTGCAGGACACCACCAACTGGCTTGACCAGATGATGCAGTTTGGCTGGGTGGTTGTCTCAACCGATTATGCGGGCATGGGAACCCCCGGGCCGAATCTGTATCTGGTAGCACAAGCCGAGGTGAGTGACGTCGTGAACTCGGTTCGCGCGATTCGAGAATTCCCCGCAGCGCATGCCGGCAGCGAATACGTGGTTTGGGGCCATTCACAAGGCGGGCACTCATCGCTTTGGGCTGGGCAGCTGGCACCGAAGTTAGCCCCGGAATTAAATTTGATCGGCGTGGCAGCGGCCGCCCCGGCCGCTGAACTCACCCTCATCATGGGGGCGCAGTGGAACACCGCGGTTGGGTGGGCGATTGGTCCAGAGATAGTCGAATCTTGGCCGGTGGTTTATCCAGATTTACCTCTCGATGGCTACATCTCCCCCAAAGGCCAGGCCAATGGTGCCCGATTGGCAAATGAGTGCATCATCGCGGCCGCAATAGAAGGTCTTGTACGAATCGATTTCGGCCAAGAGTTCTTTGCGGTGAACCCGGCTAACACTGATTGGGGGGTGAAAGCACGTGAGCAAACTCCGCCACCACTTCCAGCATCAATGCCAGTATTCATCGGGCAGAGCACGGCTGACACCGTTGTTCTTCCATGGCCCAATGCGGTGCTTCAAGAAAAGTGGTGCAAGGCGGGTTCAATGATCGAGATGCTGTGGATCGGCGATGTTAGCCATCAAGACACCGCTACGACTATCGGGCCCGCGGTCGTGGACTGGATAGCTGACCGATTCGCCGGCCGCCCACCAAAGCGCACCTGTGATGTTGCGGCCCCGGTCAGCCCACCCGCCGGCACTCCAAGCACTTAGCGCATTATGCGGTAAGTGGGCCGGACTTTGCGGCCGGGAAATAATTCTGGCCGATACCCGAAGAGCGCTTGGGTACCATTACCGACCGGAACCACGAAACAATTTCATCGCCATCTTGATTCAATCCGCGGGTCTTCATTCGAATGATGCCAAGTTCGGGCCGCGATGCACTCTCGCGCATCTCTAGGCAGAGAGACTCCGCGTATAAGGTGTCGCCGATATAAACAGGATGCGTCAACTTGATATCGGTCCAGCCGAGATTCGCAACGGCATTTTGGCTCATATCAATTACTGACAGGCCAAGAACTAGCGCGACCGTAAAACCTGAGTTAACAATGACCCGCCCGCCAGTAATTGGGTTGCTCTTAGCGAGGTCGGCGTTGAAATGGTTCTGATTTGTATTGCAAGTCAATAACGTGAACCAGGTTGAGTCAGCTTCAGAAATGGTGCGTCCAAAGGGATGTTGGTAGGTGGTACCCACCAGAAAATCTTCGAAGAAGCGCCCGAGTACGGCTGGCTGCACGGAATCAGAAGTTGTCATGACGATAAGTATGGACTACTGACAGAACGACTATTGACCGGGAGTGCCATCACCGCGGTTGCGCCAGCGGTCTTCCATTCTGTCCATGAATCCATTTGAGGATTTCGCTTTACGCGGAGCTACTGGCGTATCAGTTTCTATCGAAACAGTAGCCGGGGCTTTGAATGCCGAATAAGCGATGAACGCGCTGACCAGCATCAATGCAAATCCGATGATGCCTAGTGCAATCATCATGGTTGCGACTCCCGCCAAAACCATGCCCATGCCCACTAGAACTCCGAGAACTCCCAAGGCGGCGCGCCCACGCGAAGTCCGGCTATTGGCAGACCGCAAACTGGTTGCAAATTTCGGGTCCTCGGCGTAGAGGGCTTTCTCCATTTGCTCCAGGAGGTGCTGCTCATGCTCAGAAAGTGGCACGGCTACTCCTTTCACTATCGGGGACAAAATTACCTGCTAAGGCACAGAATAGGCGGCATTGCCCAGAAGCGAAACCCAACCACCTCATTGGGCTGGATTTTCGACAGGGTCGGCCCGATCAACCAAGCGGCCCGGGAGTACCGCATCGGCCCCAAATCTGGCCCGAAGCGCATCTACCGCCACCTCCGCCTCACGCCGGCCGTGGTCCGGTGCCCCCAAAACCAACTGCTGGGCAGCCCCATCGGCGGCCCGCAGCCCTTCCGCCCGCACCCCCACCAGGCGAACCCGGACCCGCTCCAGCCCCAGGCTGTCGTACAGGGCCCGGGCGGTTTCATAGACCTCCTGGGTGACATCGGTCGGGCTGGTCAGGGTGCGCGAACGTGACACGGTGGTGAAATCAGCAAAGCGGACTTTGATCGCGATGGTGCGGCTGACGTATCCGGCAGCGCGTACCCGGGTACCCACTTCATTGGCGAGGTGTAAGAGTTTGGCGTAAATAAGCTCTGGGTCATCAATATCTTCGCTGAAAGTTTCCTCGGAGCTAATGCTTTTCTCGGGTTCGTGAGGTGTGACTGCGCGCGGGTCAATCCCCCACGCCAAAGTATGTAGGTGGTGACCGGTGGCTTGACCCAATGCGCGCTGCAAAGTGGTGATCGGAGTATTAGCAATATCACCTACCGTATAAAGCCCCAGCCGCGTTAACTGCTCCTCGGTGCGCTCACCGACACCCCACAAGACCGCCACCGGCAATGGATGTAAGAAGGCAAGTACTTGATCCGCTGGCACTACTAATACCCCATCAGGCTTAGCCCGCGCCGACGCGATTTTCGCAACAAACTTGGTGGTGGCGATCCCAACAGAACAAGTGATGCCCTGCTCGTCGACCACCCGCGAGCGAATTAGTTCAGTGATTGTAATTGGTGACCCCAGCCGCCTGATCGTGCCAGAAATATCAAGGAATGCTTCATCCAAACTCAACGGTTCGACAAGGGGTGTTATTGAGTTGAATAAGGCCATCACATTTCTACTGACTTCTGAGTACTGCCGGTGATCAGGGGCAATAACTACTGCTTGCGGAGCAAGGCGCCGAGCCCGCGACATGGGCATAGCCGAGTGCACCCCTAAAGCGCGAGCTTCGTAGGTAGCCGATAGCACTACCCCTCTGCTGCCGCCGCCAACGATGACCGGCTTGCCATGGAGTTCAGGTCTACTGCGTAACTCAACTAACGCAAAGAAAGCATCCATGTCGATATGCAAGATGGTGCATCCGGTGTCGTCGCCATAATTTTGCGGACCCCGCTGCCCAGGTCCGCTGGATCTGCGTATCTGACCACGGCTCATACTGACCATCTTCCACCAACGTGGGGGCCGGCCGGGCGCACATCGGCATAAGGAGACTGCCGTACTCCGCTTGGGTGCACAAGGACTCGGCGGCGGACAGGCTCTTGAGCTACCTGCCGATCGGCTGCTAAAAGTTCTAAGACTGCGCGGGCTCCCCCCGCCAGCCAGTTATCTCGGATTAAGCCTAGGCTCCAACATCCGGTAGCCCGAATTGAAACACCCCGTGGCCCGGTGCGCCGAACGTGCCCGCGAACTAAAACCAGCCAAGAGCTAAAAACAGTGCTCGCATATAAATCTTGCGCATCCTCGAAAAAGGTCGCATCTACCGGCCCGGTGCTGTCGTCAAGGGTAAGGAAGATCACCCGGCGACCGGATCGCACCGGTGGTGTCTGAGTGGCAACTTTGACCCCGGCAACTAATACTTCCTGCTCTGATCTGCACGACAAAATATTGTTGGATCGAACGATACCAAGGGATTTGAGCATCGGGGCATGGAAGTCAAGAACGTGGCACCGAACATCCATGCTGAGCACATCAAGTTCGGCCCGAACTAACTCGGTAGTTGTCATCTCCGGTAAGCCGGATGGCTCAGCCAATATTGGATCATCACCTAAATCAAAGGAGAGCTGCTCAGTGCAGTCTTTACGCGATTGCTCATTTCGGGCAAGGTCGGCGATATGCAGTAAGAGATCGCGCCGAGTCAACTGACTTCGACGCTTGGACCCGCCCGCGGGTGCAAATCCGTACATAGTGTCAAAAGCTCCTGAAACGACAATGCGTTCAAGTGTTGGACGTGACATCCCGGAGCGATGCCAGGCGTCGGCAAGGGATGAATAAGGCTGACCAGCAATAACGCTCACGCATTCGCTCGTAGAAATCCCTTTGACGTCGGCGAACGACACCCTAATAGCGTCTGCCTCAACGCGGTAGGTATCTGACGATGAATTGATATCAAGACCGAGCACCCCAACGCCGTGGTTACGCGCATCATCAAGGATCAATCGTTTCGGATACATCCCTGGATCATGTGTCAGGACACCCGCATAGAAAGCAGCTGGGTGATGTGTCTTAAGCCATGCCGATTGGTAAGTAGGCAGTGCAAATGCTGCTGCATGGGCTTTACAAAAGCCAAAAGACGCAAATGCCCGAAGTATCTCCCATACTTCTTCAACAACAGTTAATTGATAACCGCGATTCAAAGCCGCTGGATAAAACCATGCACGCGTATCATCTAGCCCTTCGGCTGAGTTCATGCTGCGCCGGGTTTCATCTGCTTCAGCAAGTGAGCAACCAGTCATCACCGACAGCACGCGGAGAACTTGCTCATGGAAGACAACTACCCCGTAGGTCTCGGCTAATGCCGGGCGCAAGTCATGGTGGATATAACGCGCCTGGCACCACCCTTGCCGGGCCCGCAAGAACGGGGTAATCATGTCGGATTTAACCGGTCCAGGTCGAAATAGTGAAATATCAATAATGAGATCGTCGAATGTCTCCGGAGCGAATTTGCCGATTAGTTCGCGTTGCCCCGGTGATTCAATTTGGAAACATCCAAGAGTGCGCGTTGACCTAATAAGGTCGAAAGTCGGTAAATCATCGAGTGGTTCGGCATCAAGAGCTATACGGGTGCCGGTCGTGCGCTCGACTTCGTCGATGGCATGCGCAATTGACGACTGCATGCGCACCCCTAGTACATCAAGTTTAAGTAAGCCCATCTCCTCGACATCGTCTTTATCGAATTGACTCATTGGATATCCCGCAGCACTTGGCTCAACCGGGGTGCGATTAAGAAGTGAAATATCTGAAAGCAATACCCCGCACGGATGCATCGCCACATTGCGTGGCAGCCCGTCAAGGGCCTCGACTAAGCCCAGGAAATCATCCAACTCACCACTTTTCGCTAATCGCCCGAACCCCGATGAACGTAACTCGGGTAAATCACGTAAAGCCGAGCGAGCATCACGGGCTCTAATGTGCGGGAAGGATTTCGCAAATGCATCAATCTCTTGTGGCGGTAGCCCAAGGGCCGCACCAACATCACGGACCGCATGTCGAACCCGATATGTCTCCATCATCGAGACGCAAGCAACTCGCTCGCTGCCAAAACGCTCATAGATCCAGTCATAAACCTCAAGTCGCCTAGCTGATTCGACGTCGATATCAATATCGGGGAGTACCCGGCGGAGTGGGGATAAGAAGCGCTCCATCAACAACCCGTATCGAATCGGATCAACACCCGAAATACCAAGTAGGTGATTAACCAGGCAACCGGCACCTGAACCACGCGCCGCTACCCGCACACCACGCCCCTTGATCATGGAGACAACTTCAGCAACCGTCAAAAAGTAGCCGGCAAAACCTAAGTGCCCAATGACTCGAAGCTCATCAGCGAGCCGATCGCGCGCGAGTTGCTGCTCAGCACCCGCCACATAGCGCTCCGGGATTTGCTGTTCGCACTGCCACTGCAGTTGGGCCTGTGCGGTCACCTGCTCGACAGCAGAACCAACCAGTACTTCACGCTCTGGCACATAAACCTCACCAAGGCCTAGGTCGCGGACTCCATCAATTACACATGACTCAGCAAGGGACCGGGTATTGCGAAGGAGTTCACTGCAACCGCAACCGGCAGCGGTGGCGATATCTTCAGCAATAACATTCATCGCTGCGGTGCTCTTGAAAGCGGCCGAACCATTACCAAGTTCGATCTGCCGCGAGGTCAAGGGCACCAGCTGGCGAGCGGCGTCAAGTACATCGGCGACGCGGGCATCTTCACTACGCAAGTAGCGCACCGCGTTGGTAAGAACCGGGACGATCTGCTCCTGCACCGCCCAACCCAGCATCCGAGCAGCCGTGGTTTTCGAATACGGGTGGCGGCCAGTGCGGTAGTGATTAGCGATGGCAATATGCAAATTCGAACCGAATATTTCGCGCCAAGGTCGAACTATTTCCTGAGCACCGGTATGGCCATGACTAGTGAAATGCCGGCCGAGTTGCGAATCAGGGCCAAGCAGCGCAACGACACCCTCCGAGTTGGCTTGAATTGCCGACCACGACAACCATGGGTTACCTCGCTTAAAATGGGCTGCAGAAATCAACCGACAAAGTGATGCCCATCCTCGAGCACCGCGGGCAAGGAACACCACCCGCGGGCGCTGCTCATCAACCCAGCCCCCACCATGTGCCGGGGTACGCCGCTTACTTACTCGACTTTTGCCAGTAGCTGCCTCAACCGCTAGGTCAACCGCCAGATCAACCCCAAGAACCGGACTAATGCCAACTCGCTGACAAGCCTGCACCCACCGCACCGCTCCATAAACCCCATTGCGATCAGTTAAGCCGACGATGTCATGGCCAAACTCAGCCGCGTATTGGGCCAAAGCCGCTGGAGTTGCCGTGCCGTATTGCAGCGAAAAGCTCGAAGCCACCTGCAGGTGTGCAAAAGCCGCTGCGCCATAACGTGCCATCAGTAATCGAACCCTCGTGTAGATAGTTTTTTATCAGCAGTTGACTTGCCGAAGATTCAGCGGTCGAAGCCCAGCAGGAGACAGGGAACTGGGCTTCGACCGCTGCTGGACCAACTGTTGGGGGAACAGTCGGTACACCTTGGTTAGTTCGTACTCAAGATTTCAGCCAGCAACATCGGTTGGTGGGGCAACCCCAAGGACCCGACTATCCGGGCTAGAAAAGTGTCAGCATCACGAAGGAGGTCGTCGGCCTCGCGCTCAGAAACACAAGCAATCCCGGCTTCGGCCGCGGCGCGTTTGCGCGCACCGGCGGCGAAGAACATCGACCATTCGGTGAACTCGGCGGCAACCTCAGGAAGCACCACCCAGACACTGCGTACCTGGCGGTGGCGACCAGATGGGCGGCTGCGAGTTGCCACGACCGCCGCTGCTGCTCGGAGGGCAGCAAGGTGTGCGGCGGCGTAGCGCGCACTGGGGGCCTGCGCCAGCATCGCCTCGGTCAAGCTGCGGCGCGCTGACATCACTAAATCAAGGGCGGCACCGGGAACCGAGGTATTCGGCAGCCGATGCTCCATCAGGACTGTCATAACTATCTCCTCACTTTATTCGAACACCTGTTCGAATAAGGTGCAACTTAAACCAGCCCCCTGACACTCGTCAACCCGGCCGCCCTTTGGCCCATGAAACAGGGGAATTTCCCAGGGTTTCCCAGGGTTTCCCAGGGTTTCCCAGGGTTTCCCGGGGTTTCCCAGGGGTTTCGCGGGCCTTGGCCGAGCAGCCGAAACCGAAATCTTTCGGTAGCCCATAAGGCTCTGGCCCTACGGTAGGCAAGTGCAGATTCGCCAATGTGAGGGCGCTCCATGGATTTGACCGGTGAACGCACCATCCCGGGAGTGCCCACCGAGTCCTACTGGTTCGCCCGTCATGAAGTGGTCTACCGATGGGCTGCTGAGCGCTACGCAAGAGAACAAATATGCGGTGACATCGGTAGCGGCGAAGGCTTTGGCACCCGGTTACTACTAGCTGCCGGCGCCCAAAGTGTCTTTGGTATCGAACTGGATCAGGCCGCGGTATCCCACAGCGCAATTAAATATCCCCATAGCAGCTTTTTGCGCGCCAATGTGGTGGCGCTGCCGATTGCGACTCAAAGTACCGACTTAGTCGTATCTCTACAAGTCATCGAACATATTTGGGATGTACCTACCTATGTCGGTGAAATGCGTCGGATTCTACGTTCCAGCGGCAAACTCGTTGTTTCAACGCCGAACCGACCAGTTTTTTCTCCTGGGCTTGAACGCAAGAGTCCCCCGCTAAATCCATTTCATGTCGAGGAGTTTGACGAAGAGCAAGTAAAATTGCAGCTAAGTGACTGCGGTTTCAAGAACGTAACCATGCGAGGCCTGCATCACGGTGCCAGAATCATAGATTGGGAAAACATCAACGGGCCTATTGTTGCCGCTATGATCACCGCCGGTGCAACGGACTCGTGGCCATCGAGCCTTCATGAATTTGTTACTACCATTACCGCTAATGACTTCCACATCGGCGATGCAACTGCTGCACAAGACCTAATTGCGGTCGGTATTAAATGAGTGAACCAAATGGGTTAACCCAGTGACTAAACCGATTGGCACCTTCTGTCTGGTGCTACATACCCATCTGCCATGGCTGGCGCACCATGGCTCGTGGCCCGTCGGCGAGGAATGGCTGCATCAAGCCTGGGCCACTTCATATTTGCCGGTGATTAGTCTCCTCGAAACACTCGCGGATGAGGGCCGAAGTGATGTGTTGACTCTCGGAGTTTCGCCGATTCTCGCGGCGCAACTTGATGACCCCTATTGCATCAACGAGCAGCGCACGTGGCACGCCAATTGGCAGCTACGAGCCCAAGGCATGGCCGGTTCGAGGGAGCCATGGCGCCGCGATGCAGGAACTCGCGAGTTTCAAAGTGCAATCGCCGCACAAACTGACTTCGATACCCGCTGGCAACGTGGAGCCTCACCAATTTTACGTAAACTTTCGGAGAGTGGCGTCATCGAAATCCTTGGTGGACCGGCGACCCATAATTTCCAGCCCCTTAACCAAACCACAAGTAGGCGGGCCGCACTTCGCATTGGCCAAGACGACAGCCTGCTGCGGCGAGGCCACCGGCCCACCGGCATCTGGGCGCCAGAGTGTGCGTACACCCCAGGGCTTGAACTTGAATATGCCGAAGCCGGAGTTAATCACTTTATGGTCGATGGCCCGACTATCAACAGCGCGGGCCGATCAACCGGAGCCGCGTGGCAGGTAGCCGATAGTGATGTAGTCGCCTTTGCCCGTGACCTTGAGGTCACCTACCGGGTTTGGTCACCACGTAAGGGCTACCCGGGGGGCAAGTGGTACCGAGACTTTCACGCATTTGACCATGAGTGGGGGTTTCGGCCTGCGCGGGTAACAAGTGCTTCAACCCCGGCCGACGAAAAAGCACCATATGAGCCCGCACGTGCAATGCAAGCGGTTGAACGCGATGCCAATGATTTTGTGAACGCAGTGCGCAATCGACTTCTCGAACTCGGTTCAACGATGAAACGGCCTCCACTTGTAGTTGCCGCCTACGACACTGAACTCTTCGGCCATTGGTGGCATGAGGGCCCCCAGTGGTTAGCCCACATACTTCGCCTACTGCCCGATAGTGGCGTAACGGTAACCACCCTGCAGGGCGCAATGGATCTCGGTCATGTCGCGGGACGAGTTGATTTACCTAACGGTTCATGGGGTTCGGGTAAGGATTGGCGGGTTTGGTCGGGTGACCGCGTTCAAGATGTGGTCCAAACTAATAGCGCTCTCGAAGTGGATGTACTTGATACTTTAAGAAAGTATTTCGACGATCCGGTGCATCCTCGTGAACGCAGCGTCGCCGCAGACCAACTGGCCCGCGAACTTCTTCTTACCCTGGCAAGTGACTGGGCGTTCATGATTTACAAGGACTCGGCTGCCCACTATGCACGGCGGCGCTCAGGGGATCATCTTGCCGCTACCAAAGATCTAATCCGCTTGATTTCATCAGGAAACACCACAGCGGCACATGCCTGCGCCATTCAGCAGAACCAGCGCGATTACCCCTTTGGCCACCTCGATGCCCGCACCTTCATTCAATTCTTAGATTGAGGCGACAGTTCTTCCACTGCACGTTGGGTCTTTTGGGCAATATCTTGCAGCGCAATGCGTCGTACTTCTTGTTGCGCGTAAATCTCGCGTCGATCCTTAAGCACGCGAGCCGGCACCCCACCCATAACAGAAAATGGCGGGACCTCCCCCCGAACCAAACTGTGGGCCCCAAGCACGCTGCCGTTACCGATTGTGGTGCCGCGCAATACGGTCGCCTTGGTGCCTATCCAAACATCAGGGCCGATTCGAACCGGTGATTTCACGATCCCTTGATCCTTGATGGGTCGGTAAATATCTTCCGTTACATGGTCGAAGTCACATACATATACCCAATCCGAAATAATTGATCCAGCGCCTATCTCTATATCTAAATAGGCGTTGACGGTGTTCTCGCGCCCAAAGACGCACTTATCGCCAATCACCAAGCTGCCCTCATGACACCGCACCCGGTTGCCATCACCAAGATGCACCCAGCGGCCCAGGATCATGCGCCCATAACCTTTGCGCGCATTTACTTCAACATGCTTGCCTAAGAAAACAAACCCGGTGGTAATTATGTGCGGATTGCGAACCTTGAAGACGAGGAACCGCCAGTAGCGAATTAGGTACCACGGTGACCACGCCCGATTTCGGATCACCCATCGCGCAGATGCCACCGTCATGAATCGCGCTTGTCGCCGATCTCGTGGGCTCACGGCCACGAAGACTACCGAGTCGCTAGGAAACTGCTCCGGTCAGCAGGTTCCCGGGCAGCGGATCCGGTGGCCCGACCAACCTCGCCAACTTCGCCGCGGGGATTGTTTGCGGGCGGCTCTCATCAGCTATCGCCTCCCGATAAACCTCGACCGTTTGAGCAGCTATTGCGGGCCAGCCAAAATCACTTCGCACTTTGGTACGTGCCGCACGAGCAGATGCGGCTGCGCTCGGTGGATCAAGCAGTACCTGTGCGAGGGTGCTGGCTAGCTCAACGACGTTGCCGGGGGCGAAAGTGCGCCCGGTGACACCATCTTCAACCAACTCTGCCAATCCACCGGTTCGTGCAACTACAAGCGGCGTGCCAACCGATGCTGCTTCGAGTGCGACTATCCCAAAGGGCTCATACAGGGACGGCACCACCACCGCATCGGCCGCAGCGACAAGCGCATGCAATTGCTCCTCAGGTAGCCAACCCAAAAAGTTCACGCTCTTACCAAGGCGCTTTGCTTTAACCTGTTCGCGCAATTGCGCGTCGGCGCTCCCCCGGCCCGCAATAACCAGGTGCACGCCTGCAACCTGTCGCCGCAGGCGCGGCATAGCGTCAATCAAGGTGTGGACACCCTTCTCCCACTCCAGGCGCCCGGTGAAAACAACTAACGGGGTCTGGTACTGCGCTCGTGCAATTTGCCGCTGCCGAGCAGTTACCCGCCAGCGGCCTGGGTCAATCCCATTGGCAATCACCACGGACTTATCCAGCGGCGGGTTGAAGAGTTGCCCGACCTCCCACCGCATGTGTTCACTGCAGGCAATCACCCGGCGGGCTTCATAAGTCGACCACCATTCGATGCTGTGAATACTTCGCGAGAGTTCACTTGGTAGCCAACCTTGATGCCGACCAGCCTCGGTCGCATGCATTGTCGTCACATACGGGATGCGTGCCGCTTCTTTGATGGCTGCCGCGGCGTGGGCAACCAGCCAATCATGACCATGCACTACCTGCGGCTTCCAGGTGCGAATCAGTCGGATCCCCGCACGCGCTACCGCGCTATTAAAACCAGCGACCCAAGCCAGCAGGTGCTCTTCATCAAGTGGCACATACGGCGCATCCGGGCTCACCCGCAGTACCCGAACCCCGTTTACCACCTCATCAGGGCTGGCGCCAGCGGCTGCCTGCGTAATTACCGTGACATCAAAGCCGAGTGCCGCTTGAGTCTGCGCGATGGCGTGCACATGACGCCCCAAGCCGCCGTACACCACCGGTGGGTACTCCCACGACAGGTGAAGGATCCGCACCCCCGAAGCATAAGGCCAGCAAGCCCGGCCTAAACCTGCTCGTTCCGTCACCGGACGTCCGTAAACCTGCTCATTCCGTCACTTCTGTGGTGGATTTTGACGGAACGAGCAGGTATAAGGCCCGCCCTTGACGGAACGAGCAGGTATCAGGCCCGCCCTTGACGGAACGAGCAGGTCTAATGCCTGTGGATAGTCATTTGGCACTACGTGATTAATGCTGAACGCTGTCACCATGACACTGGACAACTCCAACGACTCAATTTCACTGCCCGAAATCTTCACCATGTCCGAGGCCGTGGCCGCAGGTATGACCGCTGACCAAGTGCGGCAGCGGGTTCGTTCAGGGCGCTGGGCCGCACTTGGATCAGGTACCTATTCGAGGAGTTTGCCCCCGGCCGACGATCTTGATCCATTCGCCCAACGTCGCAATTTGCATGTGCAACTAGCCGTTGCCCGGGCGCTGAAAGTCTCGGGCAGTGTCATTGCCTTTGGTTCTGCAGCAATACTGCATCAGTTGCCACTCGTGACTGGCACACCCCGAAATGTTGAACTTCTTGTTCCACCTGGGGCATGGACCGGGACTCGCACGGGCACGCGGTACCGATCCGGCGCCTTAGCTCCGACGGAAATATCTCACCTGCCTGCTCCGGTGACAACCCCATTACGAACGTGGCTCGATATCGCCCGCATCCATCCCTTCGCCGACGCAATTTGTTGCGGCGATGCGGCACTTCACTCCGGACTGTTCACCGTTGCAGCACTCGATGCTGCTCTACCCAGCACCGATATTCGTGGCAGCAGTCGCGTACACCGCGCCTCGCGTCACCTGAACATGCTTCGCGAATCGGCTCTAGAGTCACTCTCGTGGGTTAGATTCCTTGACTGGGATATCGAACTTCCGACCTGTCAATTTCAGGTAAGTGATAGCGGTGGGCGATTCGTCGCGCGGGTGGATTTCTGTTGGGAGGACAAAATGGTCATCGGCGAGGCTGACGGCCGCCTCAAATACACCAACAAAGACAGTCTGTATCAGGAGAAGTTGCGCGAAGATCGACTACGCGAATTGGGCTTCGAGGTAATTAGGTGGAGTTGGAGCGACTTGCTAGAGCCCGCTGCCGTACTCAAGAGGCGCATTTCCAGTGCCCTCACACGGTCGCACCACACCTTACGTTCGGCTTGAACCTGCTGAAACCGTCAAAAAATGCCCCAAAAATGACGGAACGAGCAGGTACAAGGCCCGCCCATGACGGAACGAGCAGGTACAAGGCCCGCTCACGTGCGGGTACCGGGCCGTTGCTGGCGCAAGGAGTTACGCGCGGGTACCGGTCACGTGCGGGTACCGGGCCGTTGCTGGCGCAAGGAGTTACGCGCGGGTACCGGTCACGCAAACGTTGTAGAACAGCTCGTCCGGGATGACCCTTTCGAGGATATGTTGATCGACCCAAGACAACCCCAGCCAGCTTCGATAGGCGAACTTGGCCCAATTCCAGCCCAGCGCCCCGGGCTTGACCGCCGCCTCGAATGTTCGTACCGGCCAGCCAAACCAAGAAGCGGTCAACTCTTCGGTGACCGTTTTGACATCAACCGCCCCGGCGCGCAGACAAAGCCGCGCAAGCTGGTCAGGGTCAAAGGTATGCAGATCAACTACTGCTTCTAATTTCGCCTCAGCTGAAGACTTTGCAAGTTCGTCTGACCCGCGAGCCCAACGATCACGCAGGAAAGGTAGCTGCGTGGCCCGCGATGCCCCCCACCAAGTTAGCCTCGACAATCGGCGTGCGACAAAGTCGCCGTAATTGGTGGGTTCGCCACAAAAGACGAAACGCCCACCTGGCTTAAGTACCCGCAAGACTTCGCGCATCGCTAACTCAACATCTGGAAGGTGATGGAGCACGGCGTGGCCGACGACTAAATCAAATGATTCATCGGGAAACGGGAGTTGCTCAGCGTCAGCGACTTGACCGGTGACTTCCAGCCCCAGCTGAAGGCCATTTCGAATAGCAACATCAACCATGCCCGATGAAATATCAGTAACCACCCCGGAGTTTGC
>CAMDKJ010000025.1 GCA_945900705.1 Bifidobacterium breve
CGATAAGAAGTACAAGTTGTCAGAACAGATACCACCTAGCGAGCGCCCGGTGGTCTTCATTGGGCCTTTCGAGCACCATAGCAACGAACTCCCTTGGCGCGAATCTATCGCTGACGTCGTCACTATCCATGAGGATGCCGATGGCCATATTGACATCAATCACCTCAAAGAAGAACTTGCGCTCTACGCCGATCGACCACTACGAATTGCCTCGTTCAGTGCTGCCAGCAATGTCACCGGAATTGTTACCGACACAGATCTCGTGAGTCAGATACTTCACGAAAATGGGGCACTCGCCTTCTGGGATTTTGCGGCAGCCGCGCCTTATGTCGATATTCACATGAACCCGCTCGCTGAGATTAACCCACTCGCTTACAAGGACGCTGTGGTCCTCAGCCCGCATAAATTCGTTGGTGGCCCGGGTACACCGGGAGTGTTAATCATCCGACGGGAGCTGTTAACGAATTCAGTACCAGACCTCGTTGGTGGTGGCACCGTTGCCTACGTGAACCCAAATGAGCATCGATACCTTGCCGACCCGGTGCATCGTGAAGAAGGTGGCACCCCTGCCATCGTCGAATCCATCCGCGCCGGTTTGGTATTTCACCTCAAACATAATGTAGGTGTTGAGGTAATCCGCGCATACGAGGAGGACTTCGTCACTCGGGCGATTTCAACCTGGAGTACGAACTCCTCCATCCAAATTCTGGGCAATCTGCAGGCGGAACGTTTGTCAATCGTGTCATTCGTTATCAAGGGTCCAAGTGATCGGTATCTGCACCACAATTTTATTGTTGCGGTTCTCAATGACCTATTCGGAATTCAGTCGCGCGGGGGTTGCTCCTGCGCCGGGCCTTATGGGCACCGGCTCTTAGGTATTGACGTTAAAAAATCACATGAATTTGAACGCGAAATCACCCACGGCTGCGAGGGCATTAAGCCCGGATGGGTGCGGGTTAACTTCAACTACTTCATCTCAGAGGCGGTTTTTGCCTACATCGTCGAAGCCGTAGACCTAATCGCCAAGCATGGCTGGCAGTTGTTGCCCGAATACCGTTTTGATACTGCAACCGGGCGCTGGCACCACCGCGGGGGCCCGGTCGAGCCACCAATGCGACTTAGGCAGCTTAATTATGACGAAGAAGGTGTGCTTAACTTCCCCCGCAGCCACGATCAAGCACCCGAGGCCGACCTTCAGACCTACCTCGACCAGGCCACCCAGATGTTCGCCCGTCTACCAGCAGCTCAACTAGTCGAGGACGCCTCACTTGTCTCCGCTGACTTCGAGCACTTGCGGTGGTTCGATCTACCGGCTGTTTGTCTCGCAGCCGAGCACTAGGTTGCCGACTACTAGGTTGTCGGCTATTTGCGCACGGTAATCGTCAACGAGGCGGAGGCACCTTCGCTGATGTCACTACGGGCCTGGGCCAGCGCCCGATATACATACTCCCCCGGCTGTTTTAGTGAAGTGACCGCTATTTTCGCGACTCCCTTGGCATTGGTGCGATCTTTGCCGACGGTACGCCAGCCGTCACCGCGTTGAATCTGAATCACGACGACCTGCTTGGCTCGAGCTGGCTGCGCAACCACTCGCATAATGAATTTAGTCTTAATCTTCATTTTCTGCTTTGGGGTGGCAACGGTCACCATCGCCGCTACTTCAACCGGCACCGGATCACTCGCCTGCTCCGCGCGGCCACCATCACCCGGTGCGTAAATACGCCACTGCCCAAATTCGGTAACCACCGGCGCAAATGCCACCGTGCCATCTGCCGCCGTTGCCGCGGAAGCGACATTGGCCCAAACGGTGGATCCATTCTTCAAGAATTGCAGGGTTACCCCGAGGCCGGCTAATGGCGTACCGCCCGATGCGATAGTCGCGGCAATATTTACCGGAGTGTTAAAGGTGACCCGGGGTTCAGCCGTGACGGTGACCTCTGTTGCCGCTGGGGCAAGTTGTGTTGCGTAGGTCCGAATTAGCGGCCACTGGCTTGGATCCTCTCCACCGATTGTCCAATAAGCAGCGGCCGACAAACCTAATTCGCCAACTAGTTGGGTGCGGGCGAGGACCGCCTGCGGGCCAACCCACCACATGATGCGCCGTGCCGTACACGTTTGGCCGACCCCTGAACCGTCGGTCCACTGGACGGCTTTGTCGTACTCCACCCAACTCTCGGCCGATGCTGCGTCCCAAACGATGGATTCGGGAGCCACGCCTGCCGAAGCAAGTAAGCCAGGGATCTCCGCGTCGGTGGCCGAAGCCATTTTGGTTAATGAGTTGTATGCGCTAGTGCCAGCACTCGGGCAACTACCTGTCAGTTGGTACTTACCGGCTGCACTCTTCTTCGTCCACGCTCGCCCGTAGGTAGGCACCCCGATTTGAATCTTCGGCCCCCCCGCCACAGCAGCGCCGTACTGAGCCAACGCCCGCACCCAGCCAATCGGTGCGATCGGGCCAATGGCGTTGTAGTGGTAGTCGTAGGCCATGATCCGAATGCGATCGGTGTACGGAGCTATACCAGCAATGTTGTATACCCAGTACCCGGTCTTGTCGCTGCACGTTCCTGCGAGTGAGCACGGAGGTGGGATAGTCACGGCCAGCAGTTTGCCCTGAGCGTGTAATGCAGCTCCCAACTCTTGGATGAAGGCTGTCCAATTTGGCTGCGTTGCGGCCCATGAACTTGAACCGTCGGAGAACGCGAATACTTCGTAGTCCAAGTCAATACCATCGAAACCATTTGCCATTACCAAGTTGACGATGTCAGCAACATGCACCGCTCGTTTTGCTGGATCAGCGAGCGCTGCCGCCATCTTGCCTTTGCCGCTGCCGTCAGCGATAGCTGGTAACACCAATAGGCCAGCCGCTTTTAGTTGCCCCATGGCCCAGGCGATGTTCGCTGCACCATTACCAAAATTAGGGTTGATCTTGACCTGCACACCGGCCGGCCCACCAACTAATGCCGAGTACCAAAACGGTGAAACATCAGTGAATAGATCCGCATTCGCGACAGCGGAGTTTACCCCTTGCGGCTTACTCGGGCTAGTGACCCAATAGGGCATCCAGCCACTTGCGATGCGTGCGGGCTCAGCATTTGCGGCACTCGGAGCTAGTAGTGAAATGGCCAAGAAAGTGCTGACCAATAACAGACCGACGAGCGCACGACGCATTGACGAACTCCAAGTTTGGGGGGTGATACCTCATTGTGCGTCATCAAGGCCAAATTAGCTGAATTAGCGCAAGGCCCGGGCGATTTCACCGGCCGCGCGGGCCACCCGCGCACCTACCTCGGCCTCATTTAACTCACGCAGTGACACCACGCCCACACTTGCTTCTAGGCCGGGTACCCCAATTAACGGCACCGCAATCCCATAAGCCCCCTGCGGGCCTTCACTGGTCGCGACCACCCACGGCGGATCAAGTGGGCGGCCGGCGGCTGTTCGTGCCGCCAGCACCGCCCGGCCGGCCGCATTAGATTCAAGTGGCTGACGCGCACCCATGCGATACGCCACGTGGACATCTGATCTCGTTGGCTCAACCACCACCGCCGTCAACGCCTCGGTGCCTTCAACAATAGTTAAATGTGCGGTAGCCCCAACCGCATCCGAGAGCAGGCGCAACGCGGGTAAGGCCACATCGCGAACAATTGGCTGGACTTGACGGCCCATTGTCAGGACGGCCAGGCCCAGGCGGCACTTACCGTCACTTAATCTGCGCAAAAATGCATGCTGCTCAAGGGTGACCACGAGCCGGTACACCACGGTGCGGCCGATACCTAGAGTTTGAGCCAACTCGGTGACTGTTAACCCATCAGCGGACTCCGCAATGGCCTCAAGCACGCTCAGACCCCTATCAAGGGTTTGGGAAGTCTCCGAAGCCATGGCATAAATGTAGTGGCCCGCGGCAGTCGCCGCGGGCCACTAGGAGCCAATTCAGCAGATTTACTACTTCATGGCTTTCTTGACTGCTGACTTCAGTGAGAACGCGCTGATGATCTCGAAAATACCGATGATGATCAGCCAGATACCCGTGATCCATGCCAAAGTGACCAGCGAGATACCTGGCCAAACCAAAATAACCACGCCACCGATCAACATCACAATGCCGCCGAAGATATTCCAGCCGCGGCCTTCTTTTTCTTCCGCACCCACGAAGAGGGCACCGAAGCCACGGAACAGGAAGGCGATACCGATGAAGATTGCCAGGATCTCGACAGCTTGGAAAGCGCCGCGGAACATGAACAAGCCCAAAATAATCGAAATGATGCCGGTGATGATGAGCAGGGCACGCATGCCGCCCGACAGCCCGTGAGCAAATGCCCGCACCACCTGGAAGATGCCCGAGATGAGCAGCCAGATGGCTAGCAGGATCGCTACCACCACGATGGTGGCACCTGGCCATACGAGCGCGACTACTCCGACACCCAAACTGATAATGCCTAGGAACAACAGCACCCACCAGTTTCGACCTATCTCGCCCAATGCATTGGCCTCGACCTCATCGACCGATTGGCCCGAGTTCATAGTTGACATTCATTCCTCCACGCGTATGGCAAGTGCCCTGTGCACCCCCGCACCAGCGTAGGGATGAAGGGGGCAAATTTAGTGCGACTCACCCTGCCCACAATGAACTATTTAAGGATTCGAGCCAGGAATTCTTGGGTTTTCGCCTCTTGCGGGCTACCAAATACCGCCTCAGGTGTCCCCTTTTCAAGGACTACACCAGCGTCTAGGAAGCAGACTTGATCGGCTACCTCGCGAGCGAATCCCATTTCGTGGGTGGCCATTATCAACGTTAGACCACCCGCCTTGAGGTCGCGCACCGTGTCGAGCACTTCACCCACGAGTAATGGGTCAAGGGCCGAGGTGATCTCATCGAACAGCATCAACTCAGGCTCCATTGCAAGTGCACGCACAATCGCTACCCGCTGCGCCTGACCACCAGATAACCGATCCGGGTAATCATTGGCTTTATCTGCAAGGCCAAATCGCTGCAGCAGCGCCATGGCTTGCTCTATTGAATCAGCAGAGCTTCGCTTCAAAACCTTGCGCGGTGACAATGTCACATTGTCAAGAACTGTCATATGCGGGAACAGATTATAAGACTGAAAAACAATGCCTATTCGCCTTCGCACCGCATCCATGTCTGTCTTGAATGCCGTAACGTCGAGGTCACCGCCAAGCAGGATGCGCCCAGCATCAACTGTCTCTAAGCCATTTACGCAGCGCAGCAATGTTGACTTGCCCGAGCCGGATGCACCGATTAGTACAACAGCTTCATGTCGAGCAACCGAAAGATCCAGGCCCCTTAGCACCGAGTTACCTTCGAAGGCTTTCCAGACGCCGGCGATATCAAGAAGGGTGTTGGTCATGCGGTACCCGCCATACTGCGGCGTTTGCGCATTCGTGCTTGAACCCAGTCGGCAAATCGAGTCATTGGGATAGTGAGCGCGATGAATATTAGAGCCGCGCCAACATACGCGGTGTAGTTAAATGTTGAGGAAGCATCAATTTGCGCCTGCCGTAGTAATTCAATTGGCCCAAGGACCGAAACCAGCGCGGTATCTTTTTGCAGAGAGATGAAGTCATTAAGTAGTGGGGGGATCACATTGCGCACGGCCTGGGGCAGCACGACATAACGACTCGTCTGCATCGAAGTCAGGCCCAGTGAACGCGCTGCCATCCGCTGGCTTGAGTGGACCGAACCGATGCCGGCACGAAAGACTTCGGCTACATACGCACCATATGAGAGGACCAATGCAGCGGTACCCCAGAACACTGCGTTATTCGGTACGCCCTGCAATTGCAGTGCCGGCACGCCAAAACCCAATAAGAAGATGACCAAGATAGTTGGAACCCCTCGAAAAATATCGACGTAGAGGGTCGCAACCACCCTAAGTGGCAGCAGCAGCGGTGAACGTAGATCGCGTGCCAGCGCCACCAGGAGTCCGATTATCAAAATTAGTGGCTCAGCAATTAGAAAGATACGCACATTTAATAAAAAGGCATCTAAGAGCCCGGGAAAGGTGGCGATGAACTCGCTGCCGTTAAAGAAAGTCTCTTGAACAAGTGGCCAGCCCGAGGTGCGTGAAATGGCGAATCCCACGACCAAGACGAACCCAAGGAGGCTAGCCATGCCAACCAAAGCATCGCGCCTTGCCCGTTTACGACGAAACGCCTGGCGCACCGGGTCGAAATAGACCTCGGGCGCGCCAGGCGCGGTTGTCGCTGACGTCACCAACGTGACGTTACTGCGTGAAGTACGGCGCCGTGGTACCGGCCATCCACTCATCTTGGATCGCCTGTAACTCACCGGACGCACTTAGGTCGGCAAGCACCCGATTGACGCAGGCGACCAGCGGGTTGCCCTTCTGGAATAAAAGACCAAACTGTTCACCACCGGCTTCGGCTTTGAACTGACCGACAATCTTGCCCTTGGGGATTTCTACCGCTGTGATGTAGTAGGCGGTCGGCAGATCCACTACCAAGCCATCAATCTGACCGTTTTGCATCGCACTCTTTGCATCATTGGTGTCATTGAACACCTGGACGTCATTATTTGGTTGCACCACCGCATTGATGAAATCAAGACTCGTGGTGCCGACCTGCGCACCAAGATTTGCATTCTTCAGCTCTGCCAACGATGTTGCGTTCGCAATCGGTGAATCCTTGAGAGCGACAACAGCCTGGTTCACCGTGTAATACCCGTCCGAGAAATCAACGACCTTCTGGCGCTTCGGGGTGATCGAAATTTGATTGATGTCGAAATCGAACGCCTTATCCCCTGGTGCATATGAAGTATTGAATGGCACCACCTGCCAAGTCACCTCGTTGGGAGTGAAACCAAGACCATCGGCAACCGCATAAGCCACCGCCGCTTCGAAGCCTTGTCCGTTCGACGGATCGTCGTCGGCGAAGTACGGCGGGTATGCCGGTGTATCGGTGCCAATTGTCAACTTGTCGGCACCAACCGTAGTTAGGTTCTCGCGCGCGCACTCGTCAGTTGCCTGCGCCGGCTCAGAGGGGGCGGCGGCTGAGGGGGGGGCGGCTGAGGAGGCCGCGGCCGAAGGTGCTGGGGCGCTACTTGCCGTGGTAGTTGTTTCAGCTGCACAGGCGGCAAGAAGTAGCACGGTCGCAGCTACTGAAACCACTGGCACCAATCGCTTACGCATGGTCATGGCATCACCTTTGTTGAGTTCGAGGCCTCTCCCCGAAGGAGTCTTTATTCTTTCCTATGCAGAGCGTGGACGCATGCGCGGGGCCAAGATGACTCCCACCACCGCCATTACTGCTGAAATGACCCACAGGAGCGCGTAGGTCGTAGGGGTTGCCCCTTGACCGGCGACCGCGGCCGCGTAGAACAAACCCAATAATGCAGTGACAGCAACCACTAATACCGAGTCAACAATCTGCAGGGCAGCCGAGTTAACCCCTTGATCTGATGCTGGTGAAAGCCGCATGGTTTGAACTGAAACCGAAGGCATGGCAAGCCCCATCCCAAAAGCACCCGCCGCCCACGATATCGACGCAATCCATACGGGGAGTTCAGTGAGCACCACAAGTGGCAGACTAAATAGACATCCGGCCACGATCAATGCACCCAGTCGAACGATCGGCGCCCTATCAGCATCACCGGATAACCGACTTTGCGCAAATGAACCCGCCGCCCAGAAAACCGCCGACACCGCAATCGTTAAGCCAGCGATGGTGTAACTCACTCCCCTGGTTTCAACAAGGGCCAACGGGACGAAGACCTCCGCTGAAAAGAATGCTGCAGCGATGATGCCGCGCATCATGATGGTTGCCGGTAGGCCCCGCGCCATCAGTAATGCGCCTTTCGGCACCAAGTGCTTGCCGGCAATAATTAGCGGCACGAACCCCAAAGCTGCTTCAACCACTCCCATGAGGCTGGCTCGCGCTAGGCCATCTTGAATCGCCACCAGCCCAATCGTCGCGACGATGCCAGCACCAATCCGACTAGCAACGGCGGTACTGGGCGTGCCACCTTGATAGGCACCCATTCTCGGGAGCATCAGCAACATCGGCAGGATCACAAAGAAGGGGACGAGCCAAAAGACCACCCGCCAACCAATGTTGTCGGTTAGCCACCCGGCGACTACTGGACCAACCAGCGAAGGAACAATCCATGCGGTTGATAGGAGTAGGAACGCTTTGGGGCGCAGTGACTCTGGATAGGCACGGGCAATCAGGACATACACCGCGACGATGATCGCCCCGGCACCCACCCCCTGCAATGCACGACCAGAAACAAGCACCAAGTAATTAGGCGCAAACCCTGCAACTAGTGAGCCGGCCGCTAATGCAAAGACTCCACCGATCAGTGAGCCTCGCGGTCCGCGCTCATCACAGCGCAACCCCGCGATGACCATTGCCAAAATCGATGCAACGATGTAGGCATTAAACGCCCAGGTGTAACCGCCTAAAGCTTTTAGCTCCAGCGCCATCGCGGGCATGGCGGTTGCGGTCGCCCAGGCTTCGAATCCCACCAAGGTCATCACCGAAACGATTCCGAGCGTGAAGGTGATTCGTGTTCGACTCAGTAAGCCGTCAGGTAAGTCAGTTTCGGTCATGATCCCCGAGCGCTCAGGTATCTTTGCCTGGCTTGCCACCACGACCCAAACCCGCGTGAATTTTCTCGCAGTCCGGGCAGATCGGGAATCGAGATGGATCACGATTCGGAATCCAAGTCTTGCCGCATAAAGCCTTGACCGGTGAACCGGTCACCGCGCTCTCAACGATCTTGTTCTTTTCAACGTAGTGGGCAAAACGCTCATGATCGCCGTCATCGGTCGATGCCGTGCGCTCCTCGAGCAATGTGCCCCCCGATAGGCCCGGGGACTCCAAGGGAGCAAGTGTCTCCATCGAAGGGGCGGCTAAACTCAACGTAGTGGCTGGCCTGGCGCTCATGGCCTTAGTCTACGTGGGCGAGGTGAGGGGGCCCAGACTGTTGTCCCAGCCACCGGCCAAGGCGGCAGCGGAGTAACGTTCGCGGGTGACGTTATTTGGGCGCGACTTCCTTAAGGAGTCAGATTTCACTGCGGCGGAGCTAAATTCGCTGCTGGCACTTGCGGCTGAGTTAAAAGCCCAACGCCAGGTGGGCAAAGAAAATCCACGCCTTCTCGGCAAGCAACTCGCGCTCATTTTCGCGAAATCCTCGACCCGTACTCGCATTGCGTTCGAAGTTGCCATGCGCGACCAAGGGGGTCATGTCACCGTCCTAGATCCGGCCTCCTCCCAAATTGGCCATAAAGAGTCAATCGCCGACACGGCGCGCGTTCTCTCACGAATTTTTGATGGCATCGAATATCGCGGACACGGGCAGGTGATCGTCGAAGAACTTGCTGAATTCTCTGACGTCCCGGTCTATAACGGGCTGACCGACGAATGGCATCCAACCCAAATGCTGGCGGACTTCCTCACCATGTATGAGTACGCAGGGGTCGAGCACTCAGGCGGTGACCAATTGCGGTACTCGTATGTCGGTGATGCTCGAAGCAACATGGGCAACTCGCTAATGGTGATGGGCGCGATCATGGGGGCCGATGTCCGCATCGTTGCACCCAAATCACTGTGGCCAGAGCCGCAAGTGCAGGAGCTGGCGCAGGAGCGCGCGCGACAAAGTGGTGCGTCAATACTCATCACCGACGACGTAGCTCATGGGCTTTCGGGTGCGCAATTTGTGCACACTGACATCTGGGTGTCGATGGGCGAAAGTACCGAGACCTGGGACTCCCGCGTTGCCGTTTTAAAGCCATACCGCGTGGACGAAGACCTGATGGCACTTACCGGCAATGCCGAGGCCAAGTTCATGCACTGCCTACCTGCGTATCACGATCAAAACACCGAGATTGGGCGCGAAGTTGCCCAGCGCTTTGGGCTGATCGACGGAGTTGAAGTTTCTGACGCCGTGTTCAACTCCAGCGCCAGCATCGTTTTCGATCAAGCCGAAAATCGAATGCACTCAATCAAAGCAGTGCTTGTCGCCACCCTTTGTGACGAAACAGTTAATTAAGCCGAGCCCTAAGAGCCGACAATTGACCACGCAGGGCCGCGGGAATTCGGTCGCCGAACTTGTCGTAGTACGCCTCGGTGAGATCGGATTCGGCCAACCATGAATCCTTATCTATCGCGAATAGCTCAGCAATTTGAGCGTCCGAGATATCCAAGCCGGCGAAGTTGAGGGCACCTGGCGCTGGGATCCGACCTATTGGAGTTTCAATCGCCTCGGTTTCGCCATCAAGGCGCTGGATAATCCACTCGAGCACACGCGAGTTCTCACCGAACCCCGGCCACAGGAATTTGCCATTTGCGTCTTTTCGGAACCAGTTAACCGCGTAGATCTTCGGCAGCTTGTCAGCGGCGGTGAAACCGCCCACCGCCAACCAGTGACCCCAGTAGTCGGCCATGTTGTAGCCGCAGAACGGGAGCATTGCGAAGGGGTCGCGGCGCAGTTCACCAACCGCCCCTACGGCCGCCGCAGTGGTCTCACTCGAAACACTTGAGCCCATGAATACCCCGTGCTCCCAGTCAAATGACTCGGTAACCAGTGGCACATTTGTTGCTCGGCGCCCACCGAACAAAATGGCATCAATTGGCACACCCGCTGGGTCTTCCCAGTTCGGCGCAATTGACGGGCACTGACCGGCTGGCGCCGTGAAGCGCGCATTGGGATGAGCCGACAACTCTCCGGAATCCGGCGTCCAATCCTGGCCCTTCCAGTCGATGAGGTGCGCTGGAGCCTGCGGTGTCATACCTTCCCACCAGATATCACCGTCATCGGTGAGAGCAACGTTGGTGAAAATGCAGTTGGCATCGAGTGACGCGATCGCATTTGCATTGGTTTCCATGCCGGTGCCCGGAGCCACTCCGAAGAACCCTGCCTCTGGGTTGATCGCATAAAGGCGGCCATCGTCACCAAATCGCATCCACGCGATGTCATCGCCGATAGTTTCGACTTTCCAGTTCGGGATTGTCGGTACCAGCATCGCAAGGTTGGTCTTACCGCATGCCGACGGGAACGCCGCTGTTATGTAGTGGACGTGATTGGTCGGAGAGGTCAACTTCAAAATAAGCATGTGCTCAGCTAGCCAGCCTTCATCACGGGCCATCGCTGAAGCGATGCGCAGTGCGAAGCACTTCTTGCCGAGCAGGGCGTTGCCGCCGTATCCCGAACCGAAAGACCAGATTTCACGGGTCTCGGGAAAGTGCACTATGTACTTCTCGTCATTGCATGGCCACTTGACTTCATCACGCGACTGGCCGGCTGCATCAATCAGCGGGTAGCCAACGGAGTGCAGGGCCGGGACGAATTCGCCCTTATCGCCAATTTGATCTAGCGCAGCCTGGCCCATTCGGGTCATGATCCGCATGTTGACAACTACATAAGGTGAGTCGGTGATTTCGACGCCAAGTTGCGAGATCCGTGAACCGAGCGGACCCATTGAGAACGGCACCACATACATCGTGCGGCCACGCATTGAGCCCTCGAACAGCCCTCGCAATTTGGCCCGCATCTCCGACGGTTCTGACCAGTTGTTAGTTGGGCCAGCGTCAATCTCGCGCTGTGAGCAAATGAATGTGCGGTCTTCGACTCGTGCTACATCACTTGGGCTTGAGCGCGCAAGAAATGAATTCGGGCGGATCTTCGGATTCAGCTGAATCATCGTGCCGGAGGCAACCATCAACTTGGTTAGACGGTGCCACTCGTCTTCAGAACCGTCGCACCACTCCACGCGATCCGGCTTTGCCAGCCCGGCCATCTCTTCTACCCACTCGAGCAGCTGCTTATTTTTGGTCGGGGGATTTTCTATGCCCGGGATGGTCATTCACGGCTCCAAATTCGAGGCGAAGCATGGTAATTAGTGTTAGGGACATCATGATGCCTGACGGGCGACCTTGTTGACCAGACAACCGTTAAAAATCGCAGTTGTGACGAACTACACAGGGCTGGGCCCGGGCTTGATAAGGGGCGGGTAGGCCCGGGCGATGGCCTCATTCATGATGCGGGCAAATGCCCGTGCCCCCGCCGGGCGCAAATGCGCCCCATCGTCATAAAGCCATTCTGCGGCGTGCCGGCTGGCCGCCCAATTCCAGTCAATTATGTGTACTTGCTCGGCCGGAAACCGTGACTCACAACGGCGGAGCATCTTGTTGTTGACCGGCTCCCAGAGCCGAGGCACCTTTATTGTCACCAAGAACACTTTGCGGGTTGGGCCCGCGGCCTGGACTAGTTGCTTGCAGGTTTTGATGGGATATGACCCATTAGTACCCAAATGCACTATGACGTTCTGCGCTAGGCCACTACCAAGCTTGCGCAAGATACCCGGACCGGTCGCCGCCTGCCGGCTCACCGCCGCATCGACAAGGGTGAAATCCTGACGGTTGAGCAGATTCCACTTGGCCCCGAGCATCACTGAATCGCCGATGGCGACCCTGGTGCCCGCCCCACTGGTATCTGGTTTTGCCTGCGCAATTGTTGTCGGCATCAGAGCGATTATGGATACTCCAAGCACGACCGCCGCAATCCGTCTAAACCCGCGAAGCAACACGTGATTACCGTACGTGACCGTCTTCGTCACGTGCTAATCGATCTAAAACTTCGTAGTCGCAGGGAGTTTGCCACCACGAACACCGATGAGAATGCCATTGCCGCACCAGCTAGCAGTGGGTTGAGTAGCCCAACCGCGGCTAGCGGAATCATCGCGACGTTGTAAGCGAAAGCCCAGAACAAGTTGCCCTTGATTATCCGCAGGGTGCGCCGGGCTAATCGAATCGCGTCAACCGCGGCTAAAAGATCATTTCGCACCAGTGTGATATCGCTGGCCTCGATAGCCACATCTGATCCTGAACTCATTGCAATGCCAAGATCGGCTTGCACCAATGCCGCCGCATCATTAACTCCATCGCCAACCATTGCTACGACTTTGCCAGATTGCTGAGCAGCAACGACCAATGCGATTTTATCTTCGGGGTGCACCTCGGCTACCACATCATCGATGCCCACCTCAGCCGCAACCTTTGTCGCAACGGCTAGTGAATCACCGCTAAGCATTGTGGTGGAGATGCCCATTCGCGTAAGTTCGTCTATCGCTTTCCTGCTTGTCGGGCGTACCGTGTCGGCCAGCGCTATCAAGCCGAGAAGTTCTTCGTCACTCGAAATCGCTACTACCGCCGAGCCTGACAAACCCGCTTCAGTAATGGCGCCGGTGAACCAGGTCGGCGCAGTTCCAGACACCTGTTCAAGTACCCAACTAGGTCGGCCAACTCTTAGCAGTTTGCCATCAGCCCTAGCCGCCGCACCGCGGCCTGGTGAATTGATGAATTCGGTAATGGCGATTGGCTTACTGCCCGCAACCGCGGCCGCAACAATCGCGCGCGCTAACGGGTGCTCGCTGTATGCCTCAACACTTGCGGTCAAAGTGAGCACCTCAGCGATATCGCGCCCCGGAGCCACTGTCACTTTTTGGACCGCCATCAGGCCCGTGGTGATTGTTCCGGTTTTATCAAGCATCATCGAATCAATGCGCCGGCTTTGTTCTAGGGTTTCGGGGCCGCGCAGCACAATGCCCAATTGCGCGCCTCGCCCGGTGCCGACCAGCAGTGCGATCGGGGTAGCCAGGCCGAGTGCACACGGGCAGGCGATGATCACGACCGCAACCGCCGACGCAAACGCCGCCTGTAGGTCACCGGTGACAATAAGCCAGATAACAAGGGTGGCAAGGGCTAACCCCAGCACTATCGGGACAAACACTGCCGCTATGCGATCAGCTAGCCGTTGAATCGGCGCCTTACCCGTTTGGGCCGCAGTGACCAACCGGGCAATTTGTGCCAATTTGGTTTGCTCACCGACACCGGTTGCCCGGATTAGTAGGCGGCCATCAAGGTTCACCGTGGCGCCGACAACCATTGAGCCAGGGCCAACCGAAACCGGAACGGACTCACCGGTTAGCAGCGCCTCGTCAATTGAGCTCTCACCGTCGATGACTTCGCCGTCGGTTGCAATTCGCTCACCGGGTCTGGTG
>CAMDKJ010000026.1 GCA_945900705.1 Bifidobacterium breve
ACCTCGCTGGTGCTTCCACTCGGGCTATTTTTACTTTGGGTCTGGTTCTTGGTTACTGCTACGACAAACGGGGTTAATCTCACCGATGGGCTTGATGGCTTAGCCATCGGTGCTTCAACGATGACATTTCTCGCATATGTGTTCATAAGTATTTGGCAGTACGGCCAAAACTGTGCCTTTGCTGCGACCTCGACGTGCTATTCCACTTTGAATCCGCTGGATCTATCAATCGTGGCGGCGTCAGCGGCCGGGGCTTGTTTTGGTTTTTTGTGGTGGAATACCACCCCCGCGCGCATTTTCATGGGCGATACGGGCTCATTAGCCCTTGGCGGTGGCATCGCAGGATTAGCGGTCCTGTCGAGAACTGAGTTGCTCCTTCCCTTGCTCGCTGGTCTCTTCTTAATCACCGCGTTGTCAGTGATCGGCCAAGTTGGATCTTTTAAGCTCACCGGGCGACGTATCTTGCGCATGGCGCCCTTGCATCATCATTTTGAAATGCTTGGTTGGCCAGAGATTCAGATTGTTGTTCGGTTCTGGATTATCCAAGGGCTTTGCATTGGCGCCGGCCTAACGCTTTTTTACGCTGAATGGGTGCGCGCATGATCGCATCCTTGAACCGTGATTCTGATTGGTCCAAGTATCACGTTGTGGTTGCGGGCATCGGTATTGCTGGTTATGCATGTGCAGATGCGTTAATGCAATTGGGCGCGCGCGTAACAGTTGTTGATAGCGGTGATGGACCTAAGCAACAAGAACGTTCAGAAATCTTGCGCACCCTTGAGGTGAACGTCGAACTTGGATATGTTGGTGATGTCCCAGCCTGTGATCTGTTAGTGGTTTCGCCTGGTATACGCCCCACACATCAATTGATTACCTCCGCAATTGCGGCTGGCATCTGGGTGTGGGGTGAATTGGAGCTAGCCTGGCGGCTGCGACCTAGTGACTCACCCGCACCGTGGCTGGTAGTTACTGGCACCAACGGTAAAACGACCACCACCATGATGTTGGAGTCAATGCTTAGCGCAGGCGGATTCAATGCGGTGGCTGCCGGCAATATCGGCACCTCGCTGGTGGACGTAGTCATGCATGACTCCTATGAGGTGATTGCGGTAGAGGTGGGCGCACCGCAGTTACCTTTTGTGCATTCAATGAGCCCGCATTCAGCGGTCTGCTTGAACATCGCCGATGATCACCTAGACCATTTTGGGTCGAAGGTGGCCTATGTGGCCGCAAAGGCAAAGATTTTTGAGCGCACGCAGGTCGCCGCCGTTTACAACGCCGATGACGTGTCGACGCGGCTCCTGGTTGAAGAAGCAGATGTAGTTGACGGGTGTCGAGCCATCGGCTTTACGCTCGGGGTTCCGGGGCTATCGATGCTCGGGGTTGTCGACGGGGCTTTAGTCGACCGTTCATTCATCCCAAATCGCCAAGATACGGCCCAGGAGTTAGCTCTGGTAAGTGATGTGCAACCGAATGCGCCACATAATGTGGCTAACGCGCTGGCCGCGGCCGCTCTGGCTCGGGCATTTGGGGTGCCGGCAAAGAAAATTCAAGCCGGCCTTCGGGCTTTTGTGCCCGCTGCACACCGCATTGCATATGTGGCGACGGTGGATGGCGTGGATTTTGTGGATGATTCAAAAGCAACAAATACTCATGCAGCGCTGACCTCCCTGCTGGCATACCCGCAGGTGGTTTGGTTGGCTGGTGGCATGGCCAAGGGTCAGGAATTCGCCGACCTAGTTCAGCAGTCGCGCGCGCATTTGCGCGCGGTCATTGTCATCGGCGTGGACCGGGCGATTATTGCCGAATCGGTGTCACGACACGCCCCGGATGTCCCCCTCTTGAGCATGGATCGGACCGACACTGGTGTTATGCGAGAGGTCGTCAAGGCGGCCATGGGTTTCGCGAAACCAGGAGATACCGTGCTGCTGGCTCCGGGGTGTGCATCCTGGGATATGTTCACTGATTACGGCCATCGTGGTAATACCTTCGCCGATGCGGTGCACGAGATGGTGGCGGTAAGCGCCGGTGATCAGCGGTGACCGCAATCGATCATGGCGGTGATCAGACCACCGCTGACCGTGAGATTTTGGACCGGCGGCTTTCGGGCCGGATCAAAGTGCTACTTGCCCACCCGCTCAGTACTTATTACCTGCTCATCGGCGCCTCGATGTTGCTGCTCGTTCTCGGTGTGATCATGGTGTTGTCGGCATCAAGTATTGAAAGTTTTCGGGTATTTGGATCGGCGTATACCTTGGCTCAGCGGCAGGCGATGTTTGCGGTAATAGGCGTGATCGTCATGATATTCGCGGCCCGTACCGCCATAGTGTTCTGGCGGAAAATTTCGTGGCTCCTGCTCTTCGTTACGTTGCTATTGCTAATCGCTGTGTTGTTTATTGGCGTTGAGGTTGCCGGGCAACGTAACTGGATAGATCTCTTCGGGCCGTTTCGCCTGCAGCCGAGTGAGTTCGCCAAATTTGCATTGATCGTGTGGGGCGCTGACCTGTTATCCCGCAAGAGCCACCTGCTAAGCAACTGGAAGCACCTTCTCATCCCTTTACTACCGGTTGCCGGCCTCATGATGGTGCTGGTGCTCCTAGAAGGCGACTTCGGCAACGCATTCATGCTGGCGGCCATCACCTGCGGCATGCTCTTTGCAATTGGTGCCCCACTTCGGCTCTTTGCGCTTTTTGCCGGGCTGGGCGCATTAGGTGTTTGGCTCCTAACCATCGCTGCGCCTTATCGGATGGACAGATTCTCGGCCTGGCTAAGCCCGGGGAATGATCGCTTGGGCGCGGACTGGCAGGTGACTCAAGGCCAATACGCCCTAGGTACCGGTGGTTTCTGGGGGGTGGGCCTTGGCGCCAGCCGCGAGAAATGGGGGGCTTTGCCCGAAGCCCACACCGATTTTATTTTCCCGGTTATTGGCGAAGAACTTGGATTAGTTGGCACTTTGGCCGTGCTTGGGCTATTCGCGATCTTGGCGTTTGCGATCTTCCGACTCAGCCGGACTACCAGCGACGCGTTTGTGCGCGTGGCGGCTGCCGGAGTTGGATCATGGATCGTGGTTCAGGCCATCTTGAATATTGGCTCGGTCCTGGGCCTACTGCCCATAACTGGGGTGCCGCTACCACTCGTCTCATACGGAGGTTCCTCACTGCTACCGATACTCGCAGCCATCGGCATGCTCCTTGCCTTCACTCGTCAAGAACCTGCAGCCAGAACTGCGCTTCGTCGCAAGTCAACGGCAATGTCACTGCGACGAAGGTAGCTAATGTCTGCGCTCCCGCTGCGCGTCGTACTCGCCGCCGGTGGCACCGCCGGTCATATCGAGCCGGCACTTAATCTTGCTGATGAACTAATTGCACTTGATCCGAATACCGTCATTACCGTGATCGGAAGCGATCGGGGTCTTGAGTCAACTTTGGTACCGGCTCGGGGCTATCCGCTGCGCAGTGTGCCGGCGGTCCCAATGCCAAGGCGGGCCGGTTTGGATATGTTGCTGGTTTGGCCAAGGCAACGGGCGGCAAAACGCCTAGCGAAGGCCCATTTACGCGATTTGAAGGCCGATGTCGTGGTGGGATTCGGCGGTTACGCAGCACTACCCACTTATCTTGCAGCCCGCGAGCTGCGAATCCCGGTGGTGATTCATGAAGCAAATGCCCGGGCTGGACTAGCCAATCGGGTTGCCGCGCGGTTCACCTCGCTGGTTTATGTCCGTGTGCCAGGTTCGTTGCCGGCAGCAAAAGTTATGGGCCTACCTTTACGACCTGAAATAGCCGGCTCACAACAAGCCGATTCGAAGTCGGAAGCATTTGCAAATTTTGGCTTGGGCTTAAGCCAACCGGTACTTTTGGTTTTTGGCGGCTCGCAGGGTGCGCAGCACTTAAATGAGGCACTAGCCGGAGCGCTACCGCACCTTTTAGCTGCCGGTATTCAGGTACTTCACGCCTATGGTTCGCGGAACCTAGCGCCGGAGGCTTCACCGGGATATGTGCCAATTCCTTACATCAATCGGATGGATCTAGCGTACGCGGCTGCTGACCTTGCAGTGACTCGCGCGGGGGCAATGACCTGCGCTGAGCTGACCGCGGTCGGACTGCCAGCAATCTATGTGCCGCTACCTATCGGCAATGGTGAACAGCGGCTCAATGCCTTGCCAATTGTTGATGCAGGTGGTGGGCTCTTGGTATCCGATGCGGACTGCACTGCGGGGTGGCTGACGGCGATGGTGCCACCGCTCATGCACGACTTTGGCAGATTAACCGCTATGGGAGCAGCAGCGGCAGGCTTGGGCGACCGCGGTGCTGGTCGGCAATTCGCCGAAGTCATTTTGCAAGTCGCACAGGCAAGTAAAGGAGAGCAAAAATGACGGCTCCGCAGGCCGTTGCCGGCCTTGGCCGGGTGCACATTGTTGGCATCGGAGGTGCCGGCATGTCAGGTATTGCGCGCATCATGGTGGCACAAGGTATGGAAGTTTCGGGCAGTGATGCCAGGGACTCACGTCGGCTGCAAGCCTTGCAGGCGATTGGCGTTCGAACTCACGTTGGCCATGATGCAAAGTTAGTAGCCGGCATCGACACCCTGGTTTACTCAACAGCAATCCCACCCGAGAATCCCGAGCGGTCAGCCGCAGAGTCCAATGGGATTCGCGTCCTCACTCGAGCCGATGCCCTCGCATATGTCATGCGAGGTAGCCGGACGGTTGCGGTGTCAGGTGCACACGGTAAAACTACGACCACGTCGATGCTGACCGTGGCGCTTCAGCACTGCGGAGCAGATCCGTCATTTGCTATCGGCAGTGAGTTAAACGAGTCGGGCTCAAATGCGCACCTCGGCAGTGGCGACATTTTTGTGGTCGAGGCCGATGAGAGCGACGGTACGTTCCTAAAGCTTGGCCCGAGCGCGGCGATTGTCACCAATGTTGAGGCAGACCACCTGAACTACTGGGGGAATTTTGAGGCTATTGAGCAGGCTTTCGTTGATTTCGCATTGCAGGTCAGCACTCGATCCGGATTCATCGTGGTTTGTGTCGATGACGAGGGAGGGGCCCGGTTAGTAGGTCAAGCTCGTGCCATGGGTGTTGATGTTCGCACCTACGGGCAATCACCAGACGCCGATTTCAGGGTGACCGGCGCCGCTCTGGTGGGCCGCGGATGGCACTTCAATATCGAATTCGCCGGCGAAGTTATCGGCCAAATTCAATTGCAAGTTCCGGGCCTACACAATGCCCTCAACGCAACGGCCGCTTTCGCCACGGCGGTTGGTTTAGGTTTTGATCCTGAATTGGTCCAGGTGGGTCTGGGTGGTTTTAGTGGCACCCGCCGCCGATTTGATTTCAAAGGTGAAGTTGGTGGGGTCAGAGTTTTTGATGATTATGCCCATCACCCAACCGAGATTGCGGCCACCTTGACCGCCGCTCGCGATGTCGCTGGGGCGGGCCGGCTGATTGTGGCATTTCAGGCCCACCACTACTACCGAACGGCGATGTATTTGAAGGAGTTTGGCGCGGCGCTCGGCTTGGCAGACGAGGTGGTCGTGCTTGAAGTCTTTGCACCTGGCGAAACCCCAATTCCGGGGGTCAGCGGTCAGACTATGGCGGCTCAGGTGCCGCTGGATCCAACAAATGTGGTGTTTGAACCTTCGTGGTCCGCGGTGGCCGGTCAGTTGGCTGCACGTGCGAACTCAGGTGATGTAATCATGACATTGGGCGCCGGTGATATTGGGATGATCGGGTTGGAGATCTTGGATATCTTGCGGGAGCGGGGATGAGCGCTCCAGTAATTCCACTTGATGTGCAGGCTCGTGAAACTAAACCGCGCCGGCGCTGGCGTGGCTTAGTTTTTGTGATGTTGGCGTTGCTTGCTACAGCAGCTATTTGGCTGGTTTGGTTTTCATCGGTTTTTGTTGTTCGTGATGTTCGAGTAATTGGTGTCACCGGGAGCCCGGCCGCCACGGTGCTGGCCAGTGCCGCAGTGCCCCTTGGGGTACCAATGGCTCGCCTTGATGCGGGTGGGGCAACAGCCCGCATCATGTTGTTGCCGTGGGTGGGTTCGGTTGAAGTGCGCCGGGGTTGGCCAAGTGATGTCATCCTGGCGGTAGTTCCTCGGATCGCGATTGCTACCCAACTTGGTACCGGTCGCGGGGTTGATTCAAGTGGTCTGGCATTTGATGCACCCGGGCCACTTGCGGAAAATTTGCCAGCCATCGACGCAGATGGGGTTGGGTTAGTTGCAGCGGTCACCGTTTGGCAGTCCTTGCCGGCACCACTGCTCGCGAAAGTTGTGGGTATTTCGGCCAGCACTCGTGATGATGTTGAGCTGGTTTTAAAGTCTGGGGCCAAGGTGCTCTGGGGGAGTGCCGAGCAGGGCGGACTGAAGGCCCAAGTGCTGGCAGCACTGCTGCAGCGGCGGGCCGGCGTCTATGACGTTTCAGCCCCGGAGCTGCCAACCACCCAGCAGGAAAAGGCCGGATAGCAATAAATTTCGCGGATTTATAGGGGGTTTTTGCTGATCCGCAAAAGAAATCACCCCCCCACCTTGCGCAACACCCGTCCCACCCTCTACCCTCCCGCCGATTGTAGGTAGGCCGAAAACTCACCCTGAACTTGAGGTTGAGACTCGGCAAGGTTAGGCAGTTCGAGGTCACCGCCTTGAACATGACTGAAGGGAAGAGACGCCGTGGCAGCTCCGCAGAACTATCTCGCAGTGATCAAGGTTGTTGGTATTGGCGGCGGCGGGGTGAACGCGGTTAACCGGATGATCGAAGTTGGTCTTAAGGGTGTTGAGTTCATTGCGATCAACACTGACGCGCAGGCGCTGTTGATGAGCGATGCCGACGTCAAACTGGATATCGGCCGGGAGTTAACCCGCGGCCTTGGCGCTGGGGCTAATCCTGAGGTGGGTATGAAGGCCGCCGAGGATCACATCCAAGAGATCGAAGAAGTACTCAAGGGCTCTGACATGGTCTTCGTTACCGCTGGTGAAGGCGGTGGCACTGGTACCGGCGGTGCTCCGGTGGTGGCGCGAGTGGCTAGATCCCTTGGCGCCCTCACCATTGGTGTCGTGACGCGCCCATTTGGATTTGAAGGCCGTCGTCGTCAGGCTCAGGCTGAAACAGGTATTGAGAGCCTGCGCGCTGAAGTAGATACCTTGATCGTTATTCCGAACGACCGCCTGCTGTCATTATCTGATCGCAATATCAGCGTTATTGATGCGTTCCGGCAGGCCGATCATGTATTGCTCCAAGGGGTGTCAGGGATTACCGACCTGATCACCACCCCAGGCCTGATCAACCTCGACTTTGCCGATGTGAAGAGCATCATGCATGGAGCCGGATCTGCCCTCATGGGTATTGGCTCGGCGCGTGGTGAAGATCGCGCGGTCGAAGCTGCCGAGAAGGCCATCTCTAGCCCATTACTCGAGGCCGGGATTGACGGGGCGCACGGAGTTCTGCTCTCGATTTCTGGCGGCAGTGACCTCGGGCTATTTGAGATCAATGAGGCGGCCCGCTTGGTTAGTGATGCAGCTCATCCAGATGCCAACATTATCTTTGGCGCCGTCATTGACGACACTCTCGGCGATGAGGTGCGCGTTACCGTAATCGCTGCTGGTTTTGATGGTGGCGAACCGCCGGCCCGCAAGGGTGTGTCGACAACTACTTCGGCCCGACGCCTCGATGACACCGGGTCCATCCCGGCGGTCACCGGTGAGGTACCGGTTGTTACTTCACCACCGGCTCGACCAGTGCAGCAGCCACGTACCGTCATCTTCGATGATGCCGATGACGGCCTTGACGTACCTGACTTCCTGAAATAGGAAAGCTAAATGAAAACTGTCACGGGCCACTTCGGTTCGCTGGCACCCGGTGGCCGCTCAGTAATCTGGGCGGCCACCGGTCGTTTTGGCGGGCACAGTCTGCCCCCTTTTGATGAACTCAATCTGGCCGACTATGTCGGGGATGAGCCCAGCAGGGTGCAACGCAATAGGCAGGTGGCTGCCGCGAGCATTGGCCTAACCGCGACTGATCTGGTGCTAATGCAGGGAGTGCACGGTGCCAACGTTGTGGTGGTGGAGCAGGGCTCGCCAGGGCTGCCCGGGGCACCTGGCTTTGATGCGCTGGTTACCAAAACACCAGGGGTGGGTCTAGTAGCACTTGCCGCTGATTGTGTGCCAATAGTGCTAGCCGATGTTGCCAATCAAGTCATTGGCGCAGTGCACTGTGGCTGGCGCGGCTTGGCTGCGGGAGTGGTGCCGGCGGCGCTGGCTCAGATGCATGAACTGGGCGCAGATCAGGTACACGCGGTAATCGGGCCCTCGATCTGCGCGAATTGCTACCCGGTGCCACCGCAGCGGGTACTTGAACTTACTGGTGCGCTTTCGGCGTCCGTAGCGGCTGTGGCGTGCCCAAAATTCGCGGGAGTAGAGCCGGAATTGGCGGTGGCTTGCATCGACGTGGGTGCGGGCGTGCGGGCCCAACTTGCCGAAGCCGGGGTCACCGCACTCACCCTTGCCGGCTGTACCGCTCACAGCAACGGCCTGTTTTCGTATCGCCGCGATGGGCAGACCGGACGCCAGGGCATGTTGATCCGATTAGGTGATCCGATTAGATGATTAGCACTATGAGTGCAACGCGACGAGCCGAGTTGGCCGAAAACCTTGATTTAGTGCAGGCGCGCATCGCTCGGGCCTGCGAGGCCGCCGGTCGTGACCTAGCCGAGGTACGGCTGATCGTGGTTACGAAGACTTTCCCGGCAAGTGACGTGCACCTACTTGCCGAATTGGGGGTGAGGGATGTCGGTGAAAACCGAGATCAGGAAGCTCGAGCTAAGTGGTCCGAGTGCACTGACCTGCCACTGCGCTGGCATTTAATTGGTCAACTTCAGCGAAATAAAGTCAACTCGGTACTTCATTGGGCCGATGTCGTCCAGACGGTGGATCGACCTGAGCTAGCCGAAGCACTCAATACCGCCGCTGAGCGGGTTGGTCGGCGGTTAGGTGTCATGGTTCAGGTGGCCCTTGATGTCCCGTTACAAAGTGCCCGGGGCGGTTGCGCACCGGCAGATGTGCCCGCTTTGGCACGGTACCTGCTTTCACTAGGTCACCTAGATCTCACCGGGGTAATGGGGGTGGCGCCACTTCTAGGGGAGCCGGCGGCGGCATTTACGCGGCTGGCGCAGGTGGCTGGGATAGTGCGTGAACTCACACCGGGCGCCGATCAGATCTCCGCTGGGATGAGCGGTGATCTCGAAGAGGCGATCGATCGGGGCGCGACACAAGTACGCATTGGGGGCGCAGTACTCGGGAACCGGCCCATCCTGCCGTAAGGTCAAAGGGTAGTTGGGGCAAAACGATGTGCAATCAGTTGTGCAAACCGATGTGGAGGACGACGTGGCTGGCGCGATGCGCAAGATGGCCGTCTACCTAGGCTTAGTTGAGGACGCCGAGGTAGAGGAGTACGACGACTACGACGACGTACGCCGTGATGTGCGTACCCGCGACACCCGATCAAGTGAGCGTCGGGGATACGACGACCACCCCGAAGACCGCACGTCCACAAGAAACGTGCGTTCGGTTTCAGAATCGCGTTCGGTTCGAACCTTCCGAAGCGATGATCAGCCGGTGGAGCGTCGACCGATGGCGCCAGCATCGGCCGACATTAGCCGCATCGAAACCATTCACCCGCGTAGCTACAACGACGCCCGCCGTATCGGCGAGGAGTACCGCGAGGGGGTGCCGGTCATCATGAATCTTTCCGAGCTTGACGACAGTGACGCCAAGCGGATTATCGACTTTGCAGCCGGGCTGGTATTTGGTCAGCGTGGGGCAATTGAGCGAGTTACCAATAAAGTGTTCTTGCTCTCGCCGGTTAATGTTGATGTTGGGGAGGCTGCGCGCGAGCAGGTTGCGCAGGACGGGTTCTTCAATCAGAGCTAGTTTTAGACTTGCTCGATAGCCGCCAAACACTATGCAGGGAGTCAATAAATGAGCGCCATCGGGCAGTTGCTCGCGACGGCGCTTTGGATTTACTGGCTGCTTTTCATTGTGCGAATCGTATTTGACCTAGTGCAGGCATTCGCACGTTCTTGGCGCCCTCGAGGCCCGATCTTGCTGATCGCGGAGGCAATTTACACCGTGACCGATCCGCCACTTCGGGTCCTTCGCCGAATCATCCCTCCGCTTCGACTTGGTTCTATTCAATTTGATCTGGCTTTTTTAATCATTTTGATCCTGTTGCAGGTGCTAATTAATTTCGCACTGCTGCTCTAGCCTTGTGGTTTAAGTTTTTATAGGAGGAGGTTCACATGCCATTAACTCCTGCCGAGGTGCGGGCAACGCAATTTGCAACGACACGGGTCCGTTCCGGATATGACGTTGACGAAGTCGATGCATTTCTTGACATCGTTGAAGCTGATATCGCTGCATTAAGTGGCGACTTGCAGCAGGCGCGCGATGAATCCGCGGTTTTGCGTACCCAATACAGCCAACTTCAATCGCGATTACGAAGCGCGGAGCGTGAGTTGGCCGCTGCGCAAGAGCGCGGCTCGTCGGCAAGTCCAACTGAAATTCGCCACGACACCGTCGAAATTGTCCGACCTGACCCTGCGCTATTTACCGGAGATGCGGCCGAAGTGTTGAAAATTGCTCAGGCAACCGCGGATGAAATAATCGCAGTGGCCGAAAAGCAGGCGCAGCGCATTCGCGCAGACTTGCGTAGCCGCCTGGAGACTCAACTGAGCGAACTAAGTGGGTCAGAGGCTACCGATACGTAGTTCGATCGCCGTTTCTGGTACCTCAACGAAATAATTCGCTGTTTCCGGCCAGTTATCTCCAACTTGAACCATGTTCGGGGCAAGGACTTCAGCGCCAATCATTTCACCGTGTTCAGACATTGTTGCGAGCACATCCTCGTCGGCACTTGACCAGTAGACGCTGATGCGGTCTGCGACATCTAAACCAGAATTCTTGCGCGCTTCTTGGATGGCTCGCACGATCTCGCGCGCTAACCCGGCTCGGCGTAAATCATCAGTGATGGTGAGGTCAAGTGCGATGCTTTCGCCCGCATCGGCGGCCACCGCCCAACCTTCACGTGGCGTCTCAGTTATGACGACGTCACCCTCGGCGACACTTACTTCACCGAGCCCGGAAACAGTTAATTTGGTGGACCCGTTAGCTCGCACCTCGGCCAGCAAGGCCGCTGGGTCACTTGCTGCTATCGCCGCTGCAACAGCAGGAGTTTGCTTGCCGAAGCGCTGCCCGAGTGACCTAAAGTTTGCTTTTACGCTGGTGTCGACTAAACCAGCGCCGCCGTCATCAAGGGATTCAAGTGTGCTGATATTCAGTTCTTCACAAATCTGCTCGCGCAACTGTGCTGAGAGCTCCGACCAGCCGGTTGCCGAAACCAAAGCACGGCCAAGTGGTTGGCGGGTACGCACTCCACTTGATGCACGGGCGGCTCGACCTAGTTCGACAATCCGCCTGACAAGTGCCATGTCAGTGCCAAGTTGTTCATCGATTGCCTCAGCAGTTACCTCAGGCCAAGTGGCCAGGTGCACCGACTTTGGTGCGCTGGGGTCGGTACTGCGAAATAGGTCTTGCCAAACCCTTTCAGTGATGAAGGGGGTGAAAGGAGCAAGACACAAAGTGGCGGTGCGCAGCGCCTCATGCAAGGTCGCAAGCGCTGCCGGGTCACCATCCCAAAAGCGGCGGCGCGAACGGCGCACAAACCAATTGGAAAGATTGTCAATAAAAGTCGAAAGCAGGCGGCCGGCGCGTTGAGTGTCGAATGCCTCGAGAGCCAGATCAACTTCGCGGGCTAATTGATTCGCTTCAGAAATAACCCAACGATCGATAACCGGGCGCTGAGAGGGGTCAGGGGCAGGTGCCGACGGCTCCCACTGTGAAAGCCTGGCGTAGAGGGAAAGGAATGAAACCGTGTTCCAGTAGGTCAGCAGCGTCTTGCGAACAACATCGCCAATCGCGGCATGGCCAACCCGGCGCGCCTGCCATGGTGAACCACTCGCCAGCATGAACCAGCGCACGGCATCGGCTCCATGTTCATTCATTAAGCCAATAGGTTCAAGTACGTTGCCGAGATGCTTTGACATCTTGCGGCCGTCTTCGTCCAATATATGCCCGAGGCAGACGACATTCTTGTAGGACGACTCTTCGAAAACTAAGGTGCCGATGGCCATCAGTGTGTAGAACCACCCGCGAGTTTGGTCAATTGCCTCGCAGATGAAGTCGGCTGGGTATTGCGCCCGAAATGAATCCGCATTTTGCAATGGATAGCCCACCGCGGCGAAGGGCATGGCGCCTGAGTCATACCAGCAGTCAATAACCTCGGGCACGCGATTGGCGATAAGACCGCAGGTGGGACAGGGCATCGTGATGTCATCGACATAAGGCCGGTGGGGGTCGATGGCACTGACGTCGACGCCGGCAAGCGCACTCAGTTCGGCCATTGAAGCCACCGCCGTTAGGTGCCCATCGGGGCAGCGCCAAATAGGTAGTGGGGTGCCCCAGTAGCGGTTACGTGATAGCGCCCAATCAACGTTGTTGTTTAGCCAGTCACCGTAGCGGCCCCACTTGATGCTGCCAGGAAACCAATTGGTCTTTTCATTTTGCTCAAGGAGTTGATCCTTGATTGCCGTGGTGCGGATGTACCAGGACGGCTGTGCGTAATAGATCAACGGGGTGTGGCAGCGCCAGCAGTGCGGATAAGAGTGCTCATACTCCACATGCTTGAACATCAAGCCGGCCGCGGTCAACGTCGTGATGAGACCGGCATCGGCCTTTTTGAAGAATTGGCCTCCCACTACGGGTACATCCGGGGCGAAATGACCATCGGGCAGAACCGGATTTACCACGGGTAAGCCATAGGCACGGCAGGTGAGTAAGTCATCGGCGCCGAATGCGGGGGCTTGATGCACAAGCCCGGTGCCGTCCTCGGTTGTTACGTAGTCAGCAAGAACCACGAAATGTGCGCCGGGAATTTCGACATAGTCGAATGGGCGCTGGTAGGTGAGGCGTTCAAGTTCGGTGCCGAGCATGGTTGACAAGACGGTGACCGGCTCAGCGAAGACTTGGTCTAGTAGCGCGGTTGCTACCACCAGAGTTTCGCCATCGACAGTATTTACCACGGAGTATTGAGCGGTTGGTTTCACTGCGACCGCGGTATTTGAGACTAATGTCCAGGGGGTTGTTGTCCAGACTAAGAAAGCGGCACCCGGGTAACTCCTGAGAAAGTCAGTGTCGGTAACAGGAAATCGCACGTAGACCGAAGGGTCAATAACGGTTTCGTAGCCTTGTGCGAGTTCATGGTCAGAAAGTCCGGTACCGCAGCGTGGACAATAAGGTGCGACGCGGTGATCTTGAACTAGTAGACCTTTGTCGAAGATTTGTTTTAGTGACCACCAAACACTTTGAATGTAATTTGGGTCCATGGTCCAGTACGCGGCATCGGTATCGACCCAATAGCCCATGCGGGTGGTCATTTCAGTGAATTCATCAACGTGACGAAGCACCGACTCCCGGCAGCGGGCATTGAACTCGGCGACCCCATAAGCCTCAATGTCTTGCTTCCCGGTGAACCCGAGCTCCTTTTCGACGAAAAGCTCAACCGGCAGGCCATGACAATCCCAGCCGGCTTGGCGGGGGACATGAAAGCCCTTCATAGTGCGGTACCGCGGGAAGACGTCCTTAAAGACCCGGGCTTCGACATGGTGGGTGCCAGGAGTGCCATTTGCGGTCGGTGGGCCCTCGTAAAAGACCCAGAGGGGTCGGCCCTGACTTTGGGCTACCGAGGCGGCAAAGACGCCCTCACGCTC